>DASSLJ010000213.1:0-7764 GCA_035689585.1 Candidatus Dormiibacterota bacterium | reverse complement strand
GTCAGGCACGATCGTCGCGCGACACACAGACGTCACGGACTGGGACTCGGCGGTCGCGACGGTGCAGTTCGTCGAGGAATCGATGGGCGGAGTCGACGTGCTTGTCAACTGCGCCGGATGGACGGTCGATCGCCTCTTCGTCGAAAAGCCACGTGAGGAGTGGGAGCGCGAAATCGCGATCGACATGTGGGGTTTCATCAACATGACCCGCGCGGTGCTCGACCCGATGATGAAGCGCGGTTACGGCCGCATCGTCTCCATCGGCTCTGATGCAGGGCGGATCGGTGAGTGGCGTGAGGCCGTGTACAGCGGCACCAAGGCCGGCGTGATCGCGATGTCGAAAGCCATCGCGCGAGAGGTTGGCAAGAACGGCATCACCCTCAACGTCGTGTGCCCCGGTCTCATGCCTGGCTCGCCCGAGACCTCCGGACGGAACTCGGTCTGGTCCGAAGACCAGCGCAAGGTGTTCACGCCCGAGGTGAGGGAGAAGGCCGCGAAGGCTTATCCGCTCCGCCGCCTCGGGACGCCCGAAGACGTCGTCCCCGCCGTCCTGCTGCTCGCCTCGGACCGCGCGTCCTACATCACCGGGCAGACGCTTTCGGTCAGCGGCGGCTACACCATGGTCTGAGCGAGGATCTCGTCCCGGATGCGCCGCCAGCGCGCGGCGCGGCCGCGGCCGGCGAGCGGAAAGATGAACGTGTCCACGCCTGCATCCTTCAACTCGCGCAGACGCCGGGCGCATTCGCTTGCCGAACCGACAATGGCCAGCGCACGGACGAGCTCGTCCGACACCGCCTGGCTGTGCTCGGCCGACGTCGACAGGTGCTCCGAGTAGTCGTAGGTCTCTTCGCTTGCCTTGATCTCGGCCGCAAACCGCGCCACGCTCTCGGGCAGCTCCTTGAAATGAGCGAGCAGCCGCGCTTGTGTTGACGCCCACGAGCGCACGTCTTCGACGTCCATGGACGTCGGCGCGATCAGCGCGACCTCGCAGTCACGTCCACCGGCCCGAATCCATCCGACCTGCTTGCGGACCATGTCGGGCTGCGCGGGGCCCATGACGATCGCGCCGTCGGCCACTCGGCCCGCGAGCTCGCACATCCGCTGCTGGCTGACAGCGAGATAGATCGGGACCGATGGCAGCTTCGCGCGGAAGAACTGAACCGCCTCTTCCACCTCGATGACCTTCTGCGGTTTGAGCCCGATCCCGTACAGCGCCGAATCGCCCGCTCCGAGGCCGAGGATGGCGCGACCGTGCGACAGCTCGTCGACCGCCGCCATCGCGTTCGCGGTGACCGTTGGATGACGCGTCACGGCGTTGGTCACGCCGGTGCCGAGGCCGACGCGGGAAGTGTTCAACGCCGCGACGACCAATCCCGCGTAAACGTCCTTCATCGCCAGCTGGGAGTCGATCACCCAGATCCGGCCGACGCCGTCGCGCTCGAGCTCCGCTGTGAACGACGCCCAGCTGTCGAACGACTGGCGGGGGCTGATACCGACCGACACGTCGTAATCGGGGCGCCCTGCGCGCGCCCGGCGCTCCGTCATCGGCGCTTGATTCGTTGCTTCCGCCGTTCGACCGCAGCCTTGCGCTCCGGGCTGGCCGCGGCCCGCGTGCGCATCTCGTGCGCCTGCGCGAGATCCTCACCGGTCACCATGCGGCGATCGAGCAGATTGAGGCTGGCCTTCGTGCCCTCGATCGCCGGTCGCGGTGACCGCGCCAGGCTCTCCGCCAGCTCGTTGATGCGCCTGTCCAGCATCTCGGCCGCGACGACCTCGGTCACGAGGCCCCACACGTACGCCGTGTCGGAGTCGAGCTCCAGCATGCCGAGCAAGAGGTCCGACGCGCGCGCGATGCCGCAGATCTGCACAAGCCGGGCGACGAATGGATACCGATAGACCACGCCGAGCCCCACCGCCGGCACCGAGAGGCGCAGATCCGACGCGATGCGCAGGTCGCAGTTCAATGCCAGCTCGACTCCAGCGCCATGGCAGTGGCCCTGCAGGCGCGCGATGACCGGCGCCGGACAGTTGCGCAGCGCCGTCGCGGCGTCGCCGATGTGGCGGTCGGCGTCGAGGTCGTCAATCGAACCCGTGAGCCGCGCAAGGTCGTAGCCGGCGGAAAACGCTTCGCCACCTGCACCGCGGAGCACGATCGCTCCGGCGCGTGGGCCCTCGGTGCGCAGAGCCTCGGCAAGCGCATCGAGGATCTCCGGGTCGACGGCGTTGTGGCGATCCGGCCGGTTGATCGTAAGAGTCAGGACGTCGTGCGCCCCCCACTCGTGCAGGAGTGCGTCAGTCATTCGCCAGAAAAGAGTTGATCAGATGCGCGAGCTCGCGCGGCTTCTCAACGGGAATGGGATGGCCGGCGTCGGGCAGGACCTCGAGCCGGCTTCCCGCAATGCCGGCGGCGATGATCTCGCCTGCTTTCGGAGGACAGTGCTGGTCTTTCTCCGAGGCGATGATCAGCGTCCGCGTCGAGATCGCGCCGAGCTCCGGGTCCAACGGCGCCGCGTTGAGGCCGGCCATGGCCGCGGAAGCGTTGCCGTATCCACGCGGATCGGCGGTGGACTGCCGGCGAATGAGCAAGCCATCATCGACCTCGCCCGGCGACTGCGCGTACACGTCGGCCGTGTCCCGGTCGAGCGTCTGGCGCAGCTGCGGATCGTTGCGGTCGACAAGATCCACCCGCTGGCGGTACCACTCCGCGGCGGCACGGCCGACGCGACTGGAAGTCGCGACGAGAACCAGGCGGCCGGCCCGTTCCGGATGGTCGATGGCGACGCGCATCGCGATGGTTCCTCCCAGCGAGAATCCGGCGAGGTCGGCTGTGTCGACGCCGATTGCATCCATCAGTGCGACGAGGTCGTCGCCCAGCTGGCGCAGCGAGCGGTTGGCGTTGCCGAGGGTCGTCTCCCCATGTCCGCGGAGGTCGTAGAGGATCACACGGTGGTGCAGCGCGAGGTCCGGTAGCGTGCGGCGCCAAGCACGGTGGTCGTCGCCGAGGCCGTGAATGAGCACGAGCGGCTCGCCGCGGCCGACCTCGAACCACGCGACGTCGATGTCGTTACAGGTTGCGCGCATGTTCCCTCAACGATTTGCGATTGACCTTGCCGGGACCCGAAAGCGGGAGCTCATCGATGCGCTCTACGGCGACAGGCCACTTGTAGTGCGCGAGGCCGCGCTCACGCAAGAAGTGCTGGATCTGTTCCTTGTCGGCGTCGCCGACGATGAATGCCACCGGCACCTCGCCCAACTCGGCGTCAGGGCGCCCGACGACACACGCATCGCGCACGCCCTCATGCATTCGCAGCATCGACTCCACCTCGTAAGGGTTGATGTTGGTCCCCCCGCGAATGATGATGTCCTTGACCCGACCGACGACGTGCAGATAGCCGTCTTCGTCGACGAACCCCAGGTCGCCCATGTGCGCCCATCCATCGCCGGCGTACGGCCCGACCGTCTCCCCCCAGTAGCGCTGCTGCACGAGGTCGCCGCGCATGCAGATTTCGCCATCGACGACCTGCCACTCGGCGCGGTCGTGCGGCCTGCCCACTGTCGTCCAGCGTTTCCCGCGCGGGTCGGATGGACTCGCGACCGCGAGCTGACCCGCATCCATCGATCCGTAGAAGCTCGAGATCGGCATCCCCGTGGTCGTCTCCCACCTCTCCGCGATCTCGGGCGGCAGCGGCGCGCCGGCCACCGCGACGGCGCGGAGTTTCGGCAGGTCGATCGGATGGTTGAGCATGCGGATCACGTTGGTCGGCACGCCCACAAGCATGGTTGCGTCTGCCAGGCGAGCGACGTCGAGGCAGTGCTCGGGCGCCCAGTGCGGCTCGTGCAGCATGACGAGCGCGGCTCCGGCGCGAAGGCAGTAAAGGCACATGCCTCCGATTCCTTGAGTCAGCGGCGTCATGGGAAGGACGCGATCGTCCTCGGTGATCCCCAGCCTGCTCGTGAAGCTCTCGAACGTCACCTGTTTGAGACGTGCGGAAAGCGACGCGAGCTTCGGCATACCGGTGGTGCCCGATGTGAGCGCGATCTCGACGATGCGGCCGGCATCCGCTCTGGGGGCAGGAGGCGCGCTGTCGCCGTCGCCCATGTCGGCGGCAGTGATGACGAGCGCCGGCTTTGCCTTTTCACGAATCCATCCGAGCTCGTGCGCTCCAAGGCTCAACGGCAGCGGAAGGATGACCGCGCCAAGATCGGGAATCGCGATCTCGAGGGCGACGTACTGCCACACGTTGGGCAGCTGGACTCCGACCACGGCGCCTTCGCGCACGCCTTGGGCGGCGAGCCAGCGCCGCATCCGTGACACCTCGCGCAGCAGGCGCGCGAATGAGATCTCCTCGCCATCGTCCCAGACCGCCGGCGCGTCCGGCCGGCGCGCCGCGTTCCACTCGAGGTAGCTGATCGGGCGGTACGGCTCGGGCGTCACTGCCGTGCGATGCGATCGGGAGTCAGAGGGAGGACCACATCGGTCAGGCCGAGCGCGTCGGCGATCGCGTTTGCGATCGCGGCCGTCGAGCCGATCGTGCCGCCTTCACCGGCGCCCTTCGTTCCCAGCTCATGGACGGTCGAGGGCGTTACCAGGTGCTCGACCGTCACGGCGGGCGCTTCGCCGATGGAAGGGATGGAGTAGTCGAGGAACGTTGCGCTCCGCAGCTGGCCTTCGGGCGAGTAGACGACCTCTTCCATCGTCGCCGCGCCGAAACCCTGCGCGACGCCACCGGTCACCTGGCCCTCGACGATCGTCGGGTTGATCAGCACGCCGCAGTCGTCCGCGACCACGTAACGAAGTATGTCCACGGCCCCTGTTTCCGGATCGACCTCGACCAGGCACGCATGAGTCGCGTATGGATGCGACGCCTGCGCTGCGTCATACGTGACCGTCACGTCGAGCTCGCCCTTCTCCTCTGCGAGCTCGCGCAGCAGCGACGCTGCGCGAAATACGCTCGTCGCGGCCGTGACGGATCCGCGGCTCATGAAGGTGCCCGTTCCGGTCGCGACCGAAGCCGTGTCCGTCTGCTCGACGAGGACCATTTCCGGCTCGACGCCGAACCCCGCCGCCGCGACCTGCGCGAGAGTCGTGTGCGTGCCCTGTCCGAGGGCGGGACACGAAGTCTGCACGTGCACGCGGCCGTCGCCATCGACCCACAGGTGCGCGCTGTCGGTGCCGGGGATGTCAGTCATGCCGCGCCGCTGGAACGTCGACGAGCCGGCGCCCGTGTACTCGACGTACGACGCCACGCCGACGCCGAGCAAGCGTCCGTCGCCGCGCGCGCGTTTCTGCTCCCCTCGCGCTCCCGCGTAGTCGAAGGCGCGCAGCGCCACATCGAGAGCGCGCGGATAGTCGCCCGATTCGTACGGGTGCCCCGTGACCGACGTGTAGGGCATCTGCTCCGGCCGGATGAAGTTGACGCGGCGCACGTCACCAGGATCCAGCCCAAAACGCGCGGCCGCGAGCTCGATCAGGCGCTCGTGTGCGAGCACCGCGGTGACCATGCCCACGCCGCGGTACGGGCCCTCCGGGCTTTGATTGGTCGCGAGCGCGTACGTCGCGTATTCGTAGTCGCGAATGTCATACGGGCCGGGGATCAGACCCGCCGTGCCGAGGGGATCAAGGAGCGGCCCGAACGGCCGGATGCCGTACGCGCCGATGCACGAGTAAATGGTCGCGCGCAAAGCCAGAATGCGGCCGTCCCTGCGCACCGCCGCCGACACTTCGAGCTCCTGATCGCGCGCGTGGCTCGCGGACTGCATGTGCTCGGAGCGCGTCTCGATCCACTTGACCGGCGCTTTGACGCGACGCGCGATCCACGCCAGGAGGATCTCCTCGGGATAGACCTGAGCCTTGACTCCGAAGGCGCCGCCCACGTCCGTGGCGACGACGCGTACGCGATCCCGAGGCAGCTCCAGGCATTCGGCGATGGCGTCGGCCACCATGTGCGGGACCTGGGTCGACGTCCACACCGTCACGCCCTCGCCTTCCGGCGCCGCGACGACACCGCGACACTCGATCGGCGCCGCGGCCACGCGCGGATGCTTGATCCGGCACCGGACGACGGCGTCGGCACGCGCGAACACGGCGTCGGGGTTGCCATAGGTCCGCTTGCCGAGGAAGTAGACGTTTCCCGGCACGGAGTCGTGGACGAGGGGCGCTTCCGTGGCGAGCGCCTCCGTGGGTGACGTCACGGCGGGCAGCGGGTCGATCTCGATGCGCGCGCTCTCGGCCGCGTCTGCCGCCTCATAACGGGTCGGGGCGACGACAGCCGCCATGATCTCGCCGACGAATCGCACCCGATCGGCCGCCAGCAGCGACCGTGGAGGTGACGTCGCGCCCGGCGTGGCGAGGTGGACCTCGAGCGGCCGGCACGTGCCCTCAAGGTCGGAAGCGACGAACGTACCCGTGACGTACCGGATGTTTCCGCTCGCGACGGGGCTGCGCACGAACGCGACGTGAAGGCAGCCCTGCGGCTGGAGGTCGTCCGCGAATCTGCCTTCGCCACGCAGCAGCCGTCCGTCCTCGAATCGCCGAATGCGTTGCCCGATCGGCCCGTCGGAAGGCATGTCCCGATGATCTTGCGACTTCTGAGTCTGGCGATGCGCTCGGACGCGTGCGTGATTCCGGCGACTGCCGGCAGTGACGGGTTTGAACTCAATTTGAATGCCGCGAACGCCGGCGCTCGGTGGTTGCGGTCGCCGACGGATGAGGGCGCAGCCTAAGCTTCGCGGACATCGATCGGTTCAACGCCCTGCCCGCCGGGGAGGCTGAAGAGCAGCTGCACATGGCATTCGCGAGTCGCGCGTGGGCGGTGCAGGTCGCAGCCGGCAGGCCGTATCGGAACGTCGACGAGCTGATGCGAGCCGCGGACGCCGCGTGGAGTGACCTCACGCCCGGCGAGTGGAGGGAAGCGATGGCTGCTCACCCTCGAATCGGCGAGCGCGGCGGTGACGCGCCCCGGGCATCGGCGAACGAGCAGAGGCGTGCGATGGAGGCGTCGCGCGAGACGCTGACGGCGCTCGCGGCCGAGAATCTGCAGTATGAGAAGAGATTTGGACACGTCTTTCTCATCTTTGCGAGCGGTCGCACCGGCGACGAGATCCTTGCCGAGCTTCGCCGGCGCATGAACAATGACCCGGCCACCGAGTTCGCGGAGGCGCGCGTCGAACTGCGGAGGATCGCGCAGATGCGGCTCGAGAAGCTCGCGACTTCATGAGCATCTCCACGCACGTGCTCGACACGATGCGAGGCACGCCCGCCGCGGGCCTCGCCGTGAGGCTCGACCGGCGTGAACCCGACGGCGACTGGAAGGAGATCGGCGACGCCGTCACCGACGCGGACGGACGAGTGCGCAGCCTCACCGACGAAGAGCTCGACGGCGGTGAATACCGGCTGGAGTTCGACACGCGGCCGTACTTCGAGCGCTCGGGCCTGAGTGCGTTCTATCCGTCGATCTCGGTGGCGTTCAGCTTCGAGGGTGGTCACCTGCATGTGCCGCTGCTGCTGAGCGCGTACGGCTACTCCACGTACAAGGGCACATGAGCATCGTTCTCGGCGACAACCAGTACGGCAAGGCGGAGACGCACGTCGTGCGTGTCACCAAGCGCGGTGAGACGCACGACATCAAAGACATGAACGTGAGCATCGCGCTTGCCGGTGACTTCGCCGACGCTCACCTCACAGGCGACAACCGCAAAGTGGTTCCGACCGATACGCAGAAGAACACCGTCTTCGCATTCGCGGCCGACCCCATCGGCGAGATC
>DASSLJ010000212.1:0-2674 GCA_035689585.1 Candidatus Dormiibacterota bacterium | reverse complement strand
CTCCTCGTGTGTGAGGTCGGACTCGGTGGCCGGCTCGACGCGACGAACGCGCTCGACCTTGGGGTCGCTGTCATCACGAACGTCGCGCTCGACCACCAGAAGTACCTCGGCGACACCATCGGCCAGATCGCCCGCGAAAAGGCAGCGATCATCAAGCACGGCGATCGAGTCGTCACCGGTTGCGAAGGCGAAGCCCTCGATGTCGTGAAGGCGCGCGCGGACTCGGAGTCGGCGCAGCTGTGGCGGCTCGGGTCGGAGATCGAGTTCGAGGCGTCCTCTCGAGGCTGGTCGGGATTCGAGATGTCGGTGCGCGGACCTGGTTTCGAGCATCGTCAGCTCTCGCTGCCGCTGCTCGGCGACTACCAGCCTGCCAACGCTGCGCTCGCGATGGCCGCAGCGCACCTGATCGCGGACATATCGGATCAGGACGTAGAGAACGGACTTGCCGCGACCCGCTGGCCCGGCCGTCTGCAGGTGATCGCCGAGGCCCCACGCGTGATTCTCGACGGCGGTCACAATCCCGAAGCGCTCCTGCGCGCCGGCGCTGCGCTGCGGCAACTGATCGGTCAGGCGCGGCTGGTCGCGGTGTTCGGGATGCTGAGCGAGCGAGACCCTGTGCAGTTGATCGCCGCGCTGCGGACGCTCGGGCCGGACGCCGTCGTTTTCACCGAGCCGGCGAGCGCGCACGGCCACGTGATCGACGCCGATCGCCTGGCGGCCCTCTACGGAACGGGCGCATCAGCGGAGCCGGACGCGAAGCGCGCCGTCGATCGGGCCGTCGACCTGGCCGGACCGGACGGCAACGTGATCGTTTGCGGCTCCCTCTACCTCGTCGGCGAGATCCTGGCGCTCAGGGACTAGCGCGCATATAGCGAACGCAGAGATAGACGCAGCCGGCGATCATCGGCAGCAGCAACGCCAGACCGAACACCGCCAGCATTAGCCCGCCGCTGAGCGCGAGTCCCGTCACGAGCACGGCAGCGATGCCGACGCCCGCTGCGCCGTACACGAGGTCGCTTCTAGTTCGAGGTCTCGGTTGATCCGGCCGCGCCGCCGTCTCGTTGGTCCCCGGCATCCCGGGCCGGGCTGTCAACCCGTAGATCAAAAGCCCGACTCCGCCGAGTGACGCCAGAAGCGTGACCACCTCGGCAACGAGGCCTTCGCGGGTGTCGGCGACTCGTGTGGCGGCCGCGAAAGCGATCACGACGAGAGCCAACCCGGCGATCACGGCGAGTTTGCGCATCGTTCAGTGCGGGGTGCTCAACAGGTTCGCCCGTAAGCGGCGCATGCCGCGGAGCCAGCGGTCGTAGTCGGTTGCCTTGCGCTGGAAATACTCGGCAACCTCGGGGTGCGGCAGGATGAGGAACTTCTCGCGCGCGATGCCTTCGACGACGGCGTCGGCGACGACCTCGGGCTCGAGTGCGGAAGCAGTCAAGAACTCCGTACGCAGCAGGCGACGTTCGGCGGCGAGCATGTCGGTCTTCACGCCTTGGGGACAGAGACACGAAACGCGAATCCCGCTGTCACCGTGCGCGATCGAGAGCCACTCGAACAATGAGAGTGCTGCCGCCTTGGTCACGCCATACGGCGTCGCAAAGAGATGGTTTAGTAAACCCGCCGCTGAAACCGTGCCGACGATGTAGCCCTCGCGACGCGCAAGCATGCCGGGGATGACGTGTCGGGCGACGAACACATGCGAGAGGACGTTGACCTCCCAGATGCGCTGCCAGTCTTCATCGCTTGCCTCGGGACCGCCGGCGACCGCGATCCCGGCGTTGGAACAGAAGAGATCGATGCGTCCATGCGAAGCTTCGGTCTTCTCGATCAAATGCACGACGTCCTGTTCGTGCGAGACGTCGCATTGCACAGCTTCGCCACGAACTTCATCGGCGACGAGGCGAGCCCCATCGCCGTTGACATCTGCGGCGACGATCACCGCGGGACGCTCGGTGGCGAAGCGCCGCACGAGCGCGCGACCGATCCCTCGAGCCGCGCCGGTCACGACGATGACCTTGCCGTTCAGATCCATCGGGCGCTCACGATGACCATTCTCAGAGGTTGCGCGCGTGCTGGTGAGCCGCGCACCACGTGACTCCAAAAAATTCTTGTGGAAAACAGAGGCCGGGTCCTTTTCGTCACTCCCGATAGCGAATAGAATCTCTCCCCATGGTCGGAGGGGGCCTCGACTACAGCGCGCCCTTTCAGCGCGCAATCGAGCTGATCGGGAAACGCTGGACCGGAGCCGTGGTCAAGGCCTTGCTCCCAGCACCTGCGCGCTTCAATCAGTTGCTCGCGGGCATTCCAGGGATCAGCGATCGCGTGCTGACCGAGAGACTTCGCGAGCTCGAGACCGAGGGCATCGTCGAGCGGCTCGTCGACCCAGGTCCGCCTGTCCGCGTGAGCTATCGATTGACAACGCGCGGACGCGCCCTCGAACCGGTTCTGGCGGCGGTTTCGGAATGGGCGGACGGCTGGCTCTCCACACCGGCCGCGGCGGTGGGCTAGGGGCACCGGCCGGCATTTCCCACAGGTTGCCTCGGGCCCTCCCTTCCTCCACCGGGCTGGTCCCTCCCCCTTCCAGCACTCCGCCAACGAGCTTAGGATTCGAAAAAACTGACTACAACCCAGCCTGTTAAGAGGTCAAAAGGGCATGGCGAACACGACTGATAGGCTT
>DASSLJ010000211.1:0-4854 GCA_035689585.1 Candidatus Dormiibacterota bacterium | reverse complement strand
GCGAACCCGCATCCATCGCGCTTGGCGAGGTCGAGGAGCTGGTAGGCGACGCCCGGCCGCAACCGCTTGCGCTGATCAGCTCCGTCGGGACCGTGCCGAACCACCGGCGCCGCGGGCTGGCGCAGTGGGTGGTCGCGGAGGACCTCCGTCGGCTGCGCGACGCCGGTGCGCGCCATGCATCGCTGTACGTCGACGGCTTGAATCCGATGCGGGCATACGACGTCTATCGCAAGCTCGGGTTCGACGTGGCTTACGAGGCCGAGGTCTGGGAAGCTACCGTCCCATGAACTTTCGGGTGCTCGCGGCGGCGATCACGGTCGCGGCCGTTTCGGCGTGCGCGTCATCGCATTCGGCAGCAGGGCGCCACGACACGTTTTCAGTCCCCAAGCCGCCGCGCACGCTCCTGCAGGCGATCGAAGCATCGACCGACCTCGGTCCTGCCGGCCCCGGAGTCACAGTGACTCTCGACTTCGGGCTGCGATCGCCCCGGCCGAACAACTCGTCGATCGCGGCGGCGGTCGACATGCTGGAGCGCGGCGGTATGCACGCGTCATCGCACGCGCCTTCGAGCCTCATCCTCGCCGACGGTCCCGCGCAAGCTGCATCCGCGCTGCTTGGAATCGAGATCGACAGCTACCGCCTGCCCGACGGCCAGGCGTTCTATGCAGCGCGCGAAGAACCGCGCCTGCCGCCGGCCATCGCGGCGGTCACCGTCGGTGTGAGCGGGCTCGACGACTATCCGCGTTTGCAGCGCTACGCGATCCGGGCCGGAGGCCTCACGCCTGTCGATGTGCTCAGCTTCTACAACCTCAAGGCGCTGCGCGATGCCGGACTCGACGGCACCGGTCAGACGATCCTGCTGCCGGAGATCGATGACATGCCGAACCTCAGCGACCTCGACCGGTTCGCCTCCAAGTTCGGGCTGCCGCCCTTCGAACCTGTGCTGACGACGAAGCGCGATCCGAGCTGGGGATCGCCGCAGAAGCCGGCCGGCGAGACGGTGCTCGACCTCGAGATCGCGCACTCGATAGCGCCGGCCGCCAAGCTCGTCGTCTACTTCTCCGCCGCCGACTTCGGACACACGGACCGCGCGTTCGACCAGATGGTCACGGACCACCTTGGCTCGATCATCTCGGAGAGCCTCGGCTCGTGTGAGACCGACACGCCCGGCGGGGCGCGCAACACGTACGCGTCGATCGAGGATCGCGCGGTCGCGCAGCGAATGACGCACCTGGTGGCGAGCGGAGACACCGGTGCCTACACCTGCGGTCTCGATCAGCCGGCCGCGTCGAGCTTCCCGGCGACATTGCCCACCGTTACCGCGGTCGGCGGGACTTCCGTGTTCCAGTCGTCGCAGGGCACGTACTTTCAAGAGTCCGCGTGGAGCAGCCCGATCGACCAGAGCGGCGGCGGCGGAGGCGCAAGCGACTTCTACGGCACGCCCGACTATCAGCGGAACGAAGCGCAGGCAGGCGCGCACGGTGAGCGGCAGGTGCCTGACGTGGCGGCCGACGCGAATCCTTCGACCGGCTTCCACATCATCTTCCAGGGTCACGACGATCAGGCCGGCGGAACCTCCGCCGCGACGCCGCTGTGGGCCGGCACGATCGCGCTGATCAACGAGGACCTGAAGCAAAAGGGTTTGCGCGAAGCCGGATTCGCGAACCCTGCGATCTACTGGATGGGCGAGAACGACGCGAGGCTCAGCCCGCGGCCGTTCCATGACGTGACGGCGGGCAACAACCTCTTCTACGACGCCGGGACCGGCTGGGATTTCGCGACCGGTTGGGGAAGCATGGACGGCGCCGCGCTCGACGCCGCGTGGATTCGTTACATCAAGGGCGGCGGATCATGAGTGAGTTGCTCGAGCGGCCGCCGCTCGTCACGTGCCCGCACTGCGAGTCGGTGGTTCCGGTTGGAGACTTTTGCGGCCACTGCGGCGCGCATCTGGTCTCGGACAGCAAACGGCGGACGCACTCGTTCGCCGCGTCGCCGACCGAGCACGTCGCACATGTCTCGGTGATAACCACTCTGTTTCCATACCTCCCGCATAGGCGCGGTGTGCCTTTTCGGATCGGGCTCATCGTCGGCGGTGCGCTGGTGCTGATCCTTGCGGCGCTGCATCTGTTCGCGCCCGCGACGGCAGCCGCGGTCTTCGTCCTGCCCGTCCTCTACCTCATGTACCTGTACGAGGTCGAAATCTATGAAGAGGAGCCATGGACCGTGATGGGCGCCACCATGGTCGCCGGCGCCGTTCTGGGGGTCGCGTCCGCCTACATCATCGGCGGCTCGCTGGCCGGCCGACTCATGACGGCCGACCGCGCGGGCGCGTTCGTGCTCGCCGTCATCGTGATTCCTATCGTCGATCAGGCGTTGATGCTCGCCGGGCCATTGTTTCTATATCGGTTCCGGCTCGAGTTCCGCGAACCGCTCGACGGCCTGACGTTCGGCGCGGCTTCTGCGCTTGGCTTCACGCTCGCGCGCACGTTGACGCAACTCTGGCCGTTGTTGATGCAGCCGCTCGTCGGTACCGGATCGGAGATCGACTGGGCGCTGAGACTCACACGTGCCGGCTTGCTCGTGATGCTGATCAACGCGTGCACGACCGCGACCATCGCGTCGGCGATCTGGTCACGTCGCTTCGATCGCCGCCGGACTGGACGCCCGTGGTACTCGCGCGTGCCCGCCGCGACCGCGATCGCGTTCGGTGTGCAGGTGATCCTGGCCCTGATCGCCTTCGTCGCGCAGGACCAGGTGCTGGACTTTGGAATCCTTGTCGTGGCAGCGCTCGTCCTGCTGCTGTTCGTACGCGTGGTGATACACGACGCGCTTCTTGTGGAAGGCGCAGAGCATGAGATCGGTCCCGACTCCGTGTGCGCGGAGTGCCATCGGATCGTGCCCACGATGGCGTTTTGCCCCGCGTGCGGCGCCGCCCGTTCCGCTGCGCCGAAAAAGAAAGAGCGCCGCGTGACGGAGCCGGTCTGATGGCATACCCACAAGCGGCGGGATACTGCGGCCGGTGCGGCGCACCGCTCGCACAGGGTGCGGCGTACTGCGGGCGATGCGGAACACCGGTCGCCGCGCAGGTGGCGGCCGCGCCACCGGTCTACCGATATCCGTCGGCGCCCTACCCGCCACGCGCGCCATACCGGCTCGCGCCCGCGTTGATCGCGGGCGGCCTTGTCGTCATCCTGATCGTCGTCGCGGTCGTCATCGCCGGCATCGCGGTTTCGCAGTTCGCGTCCGGCAGTCACTCCACCTGCACCTCCAACTGCTCGCCAAAGTTCGGTGAGCCACTGGCCGAGGAGGCTTCGTATCGAAGCTCGGCGTACAAGTTCCAGGTCAACTACTCATCCGCGTGGACGGTCCGCTCGCAGGATTCGAGCGGCGTCGTCCTCGGCACCAAGGCCGGGTACGTGTCGGTGGTCGGATCCGCCGGCAGCAACGCGAACCAGGCGCTCCAGAGCACCGTGTCATCGCTGCCCTCGACGCAATTCCAGGACGTGACCGTCGTCGGTCCGCTCAAGGGCGCGCACGTAGGCAACCAGGACGGCATCGGCGAGATCTATTCCGCGAGCTTCGTCGGCGCGTCACAGACCGCGATCAAGGTGCGGTTTGCGGTGATCGCGGCCGCGCAGCACGGCGTGACGGTCACGGTCTTCGCGCTCAACCCGAGCGACGTGAAGAACTTTCCGAACGGAATGCCCGAGGGCCAGGCGATCGACTACCTGTGCACCGAGTTCGTCTGGGGTAGCTAGATGAAGTTCCCAAGGACATTGCTGACAGCTACTGACAGCGGCGTCCGACCGCGAAGTCCGGTGTGGGGTCGGCGGGCATTGTAGAAGTCGACCCATGCCTGCAGCGCATCAAGTCGTTCGTCGTTGCTGGAGAAGAGGCGGGCGTATGCCCACTCCTCGATCAGTGTTCGGATGAAACGTTCCGCCTTGCCGTTGGTCTGGGGCCGGTAGGGTCGGGTGCGCTTGTGACGAGCGCCGAGCTGGCGCAGCGCGCTTGCGAATCGGTGTGAGCGATAACAGGCTCCGCTGTCGGTCATGACTCGTTCCAGCTCGATGCCGTGTGATGCGAAAAAGCGGCCCGCGTCCAAAATGAAGCTGGCCGCGGTGCTGTCACGGTCATCGCCGTGGACCTGGACAAAGGCCAGGCGACTGGTGTCGTCGACAGCTACATGGACGTATTCATAGCCAGGCCGCAGGGTGTTGGCGATACGGCTCACGCGCATGCTCTGCCGCTTGGGCAGCCAGCGATGACTCCCGCCTGGTGGAATCCGACCTAGCTTCTTGATGTCGACATGGATCAGCTCCCCAGGGTGCTCGCGGACATAGCGAACAGGAACCGCCGTCAAACGGTCGAAGTCGCGCAGGCGGCTGGCGCCGTGCCGGCGCAGAACGCGATAGATCGTGGACCGCGGAACTCCGAGAACAAAAGCCAGGCGATGTGGGCCCTGCTTCAACTCGCGCCTTGCGCTCAGGATCCGCTCCACCTCGGGCGCAGGGAGCGCTCGAGGCGAGCGCCGCGGGCGAGAAGATCGGTCCTCGAGCTCCGCTGTGGCACCTGCTCGATATCGAGCAATCCACTTGTAGGCGGTCGCTCGCGACACGCCTAATGACTCGGCTGCGCGGACTGCCGGCCAGCCGTCGCCCAGAACCCGTTGCACCAAAAGCAGTCGGCCAAACGGCGTGAGCTTCGCCCTACGATGCGACATAAGAGCCTCCTGTCGGTCTGGATGGTTTGCACCCCAAACCGAACAGCGGGGCTCTCAGTCTGTCAATAACCTATTTGGGAACTTCAGCTAGCTCACGACGGCGAGCGCGACGACGGATCGTCCGGCCGGCG
>DASSLJ010000210.1:0-2860 GCA_035689585.1 Candidatus Dormiibacterota bacterium | reverse complement strand
GGTGACCCGTCGCGACGATGACGTTCGAGACTGAAGTCCTCGCGACGACGGGCTCGCCGCTCGCCGTGATGGGTCGAAGACCCGCCCAGACGCGCAGCAACGTCGCTTTGTTCAGCGTGGGGACCAATTTCGTCGCGAGGGCCAGCAGCGTCGTGATGCCGTCGACGGTCGGACGCTCATCAAAGCCCGAGTCCTCTTCGGTGCCGCCCGCGATGATGGTCCCGTCGCCCTTCGGAACGAGGTAACCGCCCGACCAGAAGACGCTGCGGCGAAGAATCGTCGCGCCGGCGTCGAGCGCGGCGAGCTGTCCTCGCTGCGGACGGACGTCGACATCAACGCCGGCGGTGGTTGCGACCTCGCGGCTCCATGGACCGGCTGCGATGACGATCCAGTCGGCGGCAATGGTTTGTTTCGTCGTCTTCACCGCCGTCGCCTCGTCACCGTGAATCTCGAAACCGATCGCCGGCGTGCCCTCACAGATCTCGGCGCCGTGCTTGGTCGCCGCGCGCCCGAGGGCGCGGACGAATCGGGATGGGGTCAGGTGGGCGTGCTCGAGGAGCATCGCGCCGAGTGCATCCGGGCTGAACGACGGCTCGAGCTCGCGAAGCCCGGCGGCATCGAGCCACCGGCCGGGTTCTGTCTTGCGCCGGCTTGCTTCGTCGTCGCTGAACGCCGGGGCGAGCCCCTGCTGGACGCGGTATTCGACGCTCATCCGCTTTCCGTCTCGATCCGTGCGACGAGCTCGGGGAACATGGCAAGGCTCTCGTGGTCACCGGGACGTGTCGATGGGCTGAGCTCGCCGGCGGCCGCGCCCGACGCGTGCGAGGCCAGATGGTCGCGTTCGAGGAGGGTGACCTGGTGCTTCTGGCGGCTCAGCAGCTCGGCGGCGGCGCAGCCGATGACCCCTCCGCCGACCACGGCGACACGAGACATATAAGGAAGAGGCTGAGGTCTTGACTCTCGAACATGTGTTCGGTATCTTCGGAGTCGCCTCCACTTCTCCCCTGCGTCTCTCTCCGAGGTCAAAACGAAAGATGCAGGCTCAACCACAAAAGCTCGAACTCGCCATCGATTCGATCCGGCTCCGCTTCGGCAGCCAGGCGCTGACTCGCGCCGGCGAGCTGCCCCCGCCCACGCCATGGGCGAGCGGAACGCCGGTCGACCACCTGACAGGAATCGGTGGCCTGCCTCGCGGGCGGCTCACGCTGTTCACCGGCAGCGGAACGTGCGGCAAGCTCACTCTGGCCCTCGCGCTCGTGGCAAACGCGACGCGTGAGTTTGCCCACACCATCGTCGTCGACGGCGGCGGATTCGATCCCACGTGGTTACTTCCCTTCTCCCCTGAGCCAGGCGCGCTGACGATCGTCCGCGCGCCGGCTCCCGAGATCGCCGGCGAAGCGGCGGCGACGCTGGCGAGGGCAGGCGTGGGCCTCCTTTTGTTGATGTGCGATCTTCCCGAGCACTGGCTCGGTCCGCTCGAGTCAGGCGCCAATCGCTCGGGCGCGGTGATGGTCGGTGTGATCGATGCGCCCAATCGAGCGCTCGCGCACGCTTCGAGCTTCAGCCTTGGATTCGCGCGGCGCGATTGGGTTCGCGACAGGGACCAGCTGGTCGGTGTGCGCGTGAGCGCACGCTGCTTGAAGAACCGCGTCGCGCCGCCGCTAGGCGAAGCAGAGCTCGAGATCCGTTACCCGCTCAGCCCTCGCTCGCCGCGCGACTACGTCACGGGCATCACCGAGGTTGCGATCGGTTACGAGGAGGTGCAGCCACGCGCGTCTGCTGTGGTCTGACCGGACATCTGGAATTGGCGAGGCGGCCTGACCTCTATGGCCGGCCAGTCATCGTCGGTCGCTGGGACGAGCACGTCATCGCCGCGTCGGAGGAGACCCAACCCTTCGGCGTCCTTCCAGGCATGGCGCTCCGCCAGGCGGAGCATCTCTGCCCTCAGGCGGTCTTCGTGTTGCCCGACGAGGAGGCGACCGAGCGCATCCGCGAGCTGATCTCGACAGCGCTGTACGACCTCGCACCGGTGGTCGAGGTGCGCGATGAAGGGATCGCATGGCTGGACGTGAGCGGCGTGCCGTCGATAGGAGAGTCGATTCGCACCGCGCGGCATCGCCTGGCGAAGGTGATCGGCCGCGAGCCTCGTCTTGGTCTGGCGCCCGGTCCGTTCTCCGCACGGCTCGCCGCCGCGCGTGCGCGACCCGGCCGCATTCTTACCATCGCCAACGCCGCCGACTTTCTCGCCCCTCTTCCCTCTCGCGAGCTTCCACTTGATGCCGAACAGCTCGAACGCCTGGACCTGCTGGGACTGCGAACTCTCGGAGCGGTTGCTGCGATCGGGCCGCGCGAGCTGGAGGGCCAGCTCGGTCGCGACGGAAGGCATGCGGTGCTGCTCGCGCGCGGCGCCGAACCCGACCAGCTCAACGCATGGCAGCCACCGATGTTCACCAGCGCGCACCGGCAGTTTGGCGATCCGGTCGAGGACCGCGAGGCCCTGCTCTTCGTCGCGCGAGCGTTGTGCGGCGACCTCGCCGACGAGCTTGGGCTTCGCGCTGCGGGTGCGAAGCATCTGCGCGTTCGGCTTCTCGTCGAATCGGGCGAAGAGGAGACGCGCGAGTCGATCGTCCGCCATCCGTTGAGCAGCACCGTCGAGCTTTTCGGGCTCGTCGGCGCGTGGATCAAGGAATGGCAGCCGCGCGCGCCGATCACCGAGCTTTGGATCGAGCTGCCGGTGCTCGAAGGCGCGGGTCGGCGTCAGCTGCGACTGTGGGCGGGCGGCGATGGATCGAGCGAAGAGGTCATCGCGGCGCTGGAGCGACTGCAGGAACGCTTCGGCGACGAAGTCGTGTCGACACCT
>DASSLJ010000209.1:0-3059 GCA_035689585.1 Candidatus Dormiibacterota bacterium | reverse complement strand
AGTTGCGCGGAGGTGGCTCGAGCGGTTCACCGGAAAAGGAGTCGACGGCGTGATCGCCAAAGCGCGGGACCTCCGCTACGAACCGGACAGGCGCGTGATGGTCAAGGTCAAGCGCGAGCGAACTGCAGAGTGTGTGGTCGGCGGGTTCCGCGTCAACGGCGACAAGGTGATGTCGCTGCTGCTCGGCGTCTACGACGCAGCCGGCGTCCTGCGCCACGTCGGCGTCTCGAGCTCGTTCACGACCGCCGTGCGGCGCGACACGTTCGAGCAGCTGCGGCGCTTCGCCGTGCCGCTGGCCGGCCATCCGTGGGAGCACGGTTTTGCCATCGAGCGCCGGCCGATGGGCCGCCTTCGCGGCGCCGCCGGCGTGTGGATGCCGGAGCTGCCGCTCGACTGGATTCCGGTGAGGCCTGCGCTGGTTTGCGAGGTCGCGTACAACCAGCTCGACGAGGACCGCTTTCGTCATCCCGCGCGGTTCGTGCGCTGGCGACCCGACCGCGATCCGGCGTCCTGTCGCTTCGACCAGTTCGGCGCCGAGTTCCCCAGAGAGCTCCTGGCCTCCTAGATCAGGAAGCGGCCGTTCTCCATCAGGCGATGCCCGTCGACCGAGATCGTTGCGTGTGAGGCGAGCACGTCGACGTGCGACGGCGCCTCCCAATCGGCGCCGGTCTCGTGCCCATACGGATCACCGAACGCCATGTGCATTCCGGGGAACTTCTCGTCCTGCAGAAAGTTCCCGATGATCCGCGTCAGACCCACGTTGGTGCCGATCGCGAACTCGCCGACGCGGCTGGAGTTCGGATGCTGAGACGTGTAGTCGCGGAACTCGGTCGCCAGCTTGTCGTCCGGCGTCTCGATCGCAACGAGGCGGCCGCCCTGGACGACGAGTCGGATCGGCGGCGACAGCAATCCGTACTTCGTCGTGAACCAGTCGCCGAGCTCTTCCGCGGCGACGATGCCGTCGACCGACTGCGGACATGTGAAGGTCTCGCCTTCGGGGAGGTTGCCCCACCGTCCCTGCTCCCAGTACCGGCCGTCAGATGGAATCCACTTGAGGTTCGGTGAGAACGTGGCGGTCACATCGGTTCCGAGGCTGGTCTGAACGGTGATGGTGTGGGCCTGGCGCACCGTGTCATAGACCTTGCGCGTCACGCGGTAGATCTCGTCGTAGTCGCCGGCCATGCCCTCGGCCATCACCTCTTCAGTGATCCCGATCATGTGCCCGTGCCGGAGGCGCAGCTCGTCGGCGACGAAACGCAGCATCGGCTGGCGAAACGCGAGCTCGCCGCGCTGTCCGTCTCCGATGTAGAAGGAGACCGTGGCGCGATCAGCCCTGATCTGGTCCGCGAGCGTGCGCGGAAACTCCTTCGCCGGCCGCTGAATGTGATCTTCCATCGTCCAGACCTGGACGGCGGCCCCCGTCTCGCGCGCCTCGCGCTCGACCGCCTCGGCGATCGATTGACACGAACGCGTGCGGATGATCCAGACGCGGTCGGTGTTGCCGATGTTCATGCACTTGCGCACAGCGTTCTGCGCGCCCTTAGTTAGATCCGGCAATTCCCACCACAGCTCGACTGCGGACGCCCGTCACCGCGAGGATCTCGGGCTCGTCGAGTGAATCGTTCTTCAAGAGCGCTTTGGCCAGCGCATCGAGTTGCGAGCGATGCTCGGTCAGGAGCTTCTCAGCCTCCTCCAGGCACTCCTCGGCGATGCGCCTGACCTCGTCGTCGATCAACTGCCCAGTTGCCTCGCTGTACGGCTTCTGCAGCGCGCTCATGTCGCCGTCGCTCAGGTTGAGGGGTCCGACCTTCGGGCTCATGCCCCATCGCACGACCATCTCGCGCGCGATTCGGGTGACCTGCTGCAAGTCGTTTTCCGCCCCTGTCGTGACCACTCCGTAGACAAGGTGCTCGGCGGCACGGCCGCCCAGCGCTCCAACCATTCGCGCTCGCAAGTAATCCTCACCGTAGTTGAAACGATCGTCCACCGGGCTCTGCAGCGTCACGCCGAGCGCCTGCCCCCGCGGCACGATCGTGACCTTCTTCACGGGGTCGGCGCCAGGGACCAGCAACCCGAGAAGAGCATGGCCGGACTCGTGGTAAGCGATCCGCTCGCGGTCAGCTTCGCTCAGAAGGAGCTTGCGCTCGCTGCCGAGGAGCGTCTTCTCGATCGCGTCCTGGAAATCGGCCGTGGTCACCGTGCTCTCGCCCTTTCTCGCCGCGGTCAGCGCCGCCTCGTTGACGAGATTCTTCAGATCCGCGCCGACGAGCCCGGGCGTCTGGCCCGCGATCTCCTCGAGGTCGACGTCTGACGCCAGCGGGACGTTGCGAGTGTGGATGCGGAGGATGGCTGCGCGCCCACGGCGGTCAGGTGGCTGCACACTGATTCGCCGGTCGAAGCGGCCGGGCCGGAGCAGCGCCTGGTCGAGAACGTCGGCACGGTTCGTCGCCGCTAGCACGATCACGCCCTCGCGCGAATCGAACCCGTCCATCTCGGTGAGGATCTGATTGAGCGTCTGCTCCTGCTCGTCGTTCCCGCTCACGCGCAGCGCGGCCGAACGGCTGCGGCCGATGGCGTCGATCTCGTCGATGAAGATGATCGCCGGCGCCGCGGCGCGCGCCTTGGCGAACAGGTCTCGCACGCGGGCCGCGCCCACGCCGACGATGGCCTCGACGAACTCCGGCCCGGCGATGCTGAAGAACGGAACCTTGGCCTCACCCGCGACCGCGCGCGCGAGCAGGGTCTTGCCGGTGCCAGGCGCGCCGATCAAAAGCACGCCCTTCGGCGCGGCGCCGCCTAGCTTGGTGTACTTCTGCGGCTCTTTGAGGAAATCGACGATCTCCTGTAGGTCGGCCTTGACCTCATCGATTCCGGCGACGTCCTCGAACGTCGTGGCGGGTTTCTCCGCGTCGTAGACGCGCGCCCGGCTCTGGCCGAAGCTCCCCAGGATTCCGCCTGATCCGGCCGCGCTGGCGCGCCGCGCGAGGTACAGAAATCCGAGCACCAGCAGGATGGTCGGACCGAAGCTGAAAAGCAGGGTCTCCCAGAGCGGAGTGGTT
>DASSLJ010000208.1:0-7388 GCA_035689585.1 Candidatus Dormiibacterota bacterium | reverse complement strand
GGGCCTTCGAGAACGCTCCGGCAGGGGTTTTCTAACCGCCATTACCGGTCTTCGGGCCCTCCCAGCGCGGACGACATGTGGAGGTCAACTGGGCAGCGCTTCAGGCCCTCAATTCTACCGGATTTTGAATACGAAAAAGGGCTCTGAGCGGGTCTTAACAGGGTCCGTCTACGAGGCGCCGTCTGACGGCGCTTTCCACCTCAAAACCGGATCCTCCGACGTGCCCTGGAGATAGGCGTTGATCCGTCTGGCCGCCGTGACCTCGTCCAGGCGCCCCACCGGCAGGTTTGTGGGCTCGGCGTGGAGGCTTGCGGGGTCGGTCCTGGCCCTCGAGACGATCTCCTTCACCGATCTCGCGAACGAGTCCAGCGTGTCCTTGCTCTCCGTCTCGGTCGGCTCGACCATGATGGCCTCGGGCACTACCAGCGGGAAATAGACGGTTGGGGCGTAGAAGTGCTTGTCCAGCAGCGCCTTGGCGACGTCCAGCGCCCGCACGCCCGTGTCGTGGAGGTTGTGGGCGCTGGCGACGAACTCGTGCATGCACGGGCCCTCGTGGGGCATCTCGAGATCGCCTTCGACCAGCTTGCGGAGATAGTTCGCGCTCAGCACGGCGTCCTGGGATGCCTGGCTGAGGCCGTCGCCGCCCATCGCCAGGATGTACGTGTACGCGCGGACAAGCATCCCGAAGTTGCCGTAGAAGGTGCGGACCCGCCCGATCGACTGCGGGCGCTTGTAGTCGAGCGTCAGATGGCCGTTGGTCCGTTCGACCGTGGGCGCTGGGAGGAACGGGACAAGCTCTGCCTTGACTCCCACAGGCCCTGCGCCCGGGCCTCCGCCGCCGTGGGGAGTCGTGAACGTCTTGTGCAGGTTCATATGCACGGCATCGAAACCCATGTCTCCCGGCCGGCAGATGCCCATGAAGGCGTTCAGGTTGGCCCCGTCGTAGTACAGCATCGCCCCGGTGGCGTGCACCATCTCCGCGATATCCAGTATCTCGCGCTCAAACAGACCCAAGGTGTTGGGGTTCGTCAGCATGAGGGCCGCCGTTCTAGGCGAAAGCTTGGACTCCAGGTCGGCAAGGCTGATTCGACCGTCCGGACCGGACCGCACTTCGACCACCTGGAAGCCGCTGAGCGCGGCGCTGGCCGGGTTGGTGCCATGCGCCGAGTCCGGAACGAGCACCTCGGTGCGGTTCTCGTTGCGGGAGTGGTGGAAGGCGGCGATCATGCGCAGCGCGGTCCACTCGCCGTGCGCGCCTGCGGCCGGCTGCAGCGTCACTCGTTCGACTCCGACGACGGCGCACAGCGCTCGTTCGAGTCTCCACATCAGCTCGAGCGCGCCCTGAACCGAGTCCTCGTCCTGGTACGGGTGCAGGCCGGCAAAGCCGGCGAGCGCGGCGGCGGTCTCGTTGACGACGGGGTTGTACTTCATCGTGCAGCTGCCGAGTGGGTAGAAGTTCTCGCTGATCGAGTAGTTCAGCGACGCGAGCCGGCTGTAGTGCCGCATGATCTCGGGCTCGCTCAGGCGCGGAAGGCCCGGCGGCCGCGAGCGAAGCGCATCGTGCGGCAGCAGATCGGCGGGTCCAGGTCCGGCCACCTCTGCCTCGGGCAGACGCGGCGGATCAACCGCCGGCCGGCTGAGCTCGAAGCTGAGCGGCTCGGTCACGACTGCAGCGCCTCCACCAGCTCGTCCAGGGCGCGGGCATCGTTGACCTCGGTACAGGTGAACGTGACGACGCCTTTCAGCTCGCGGAACCAGCGGCCGACCTCGAGCCCGCCGAGGATCCCCTTGCGGCCGAGCTTGCGGAGCACGGCCGGCGCCTTGGGCACGCGCATGGGAAATTCGTTGAGGAACTGCTTCTCCGGGAAAGCGAGCTCCCAGCCGGGCAGCGCCTTCAGGCGCTCCGCAAGCGCATGCGCGCGACGGAAGCTGACGTCGGCCACCTGCTTCAAGCCGTACGGACCCATGTACGTCAGGTACACGGCCGCCCCCAGCGCGCACAGCGAATGGTTGGTGCAGATGTTGGAGGTCGCCTTCTCTCGCCGGATGTGCTGCTCGCGCGCCGCCAGCGAAAGCACGAAACCGCGCCTTCCCTGCGCATCGTGCGCAACCCCCACAAGCCTTCCCGGCATCTTCCTGACCAATTCTTTCTTGCACGCAAGGAAGCCCACATGCGGTCCGCCGAAGCTTGGCGTCAGGCCGAGCTGCTGACCCTCGCCGACCGCAATGTCGGCGCCGTACTCGCCCGGTGGCGCAAGGACCGCGAGGCTGATCGGATCGACGCATGCGATCGCGAGCGCGCCTGCGTCATGCGCGGCCTGCGTCAGCGCGCGCGCATCGACCAGCAGGCCGAGGAAGTCCGGCTGCTGGAAGATGACGGCGGCCGTCTTCTTGTTGGGCTCGCCGCCTTTGCGCACTTTGATGCCGCGGCCCTCGCCGAATGCCCGAAGGACCTGTACATACTCGGGGTGGACGTAGCCGGAAACGATGACCTCGTTTCGGCCGGTCTGGACGTAGGCCATCATCGCCGCCTCTGCGACTGCGGTCGCGCCGTCGTACAGCGAGGCATTGGAGACGTCGAGTCCCGTCAGCTCCGCTATCAGCGACTGGTACTCGAAGATCGCCTGAAGGGTGCCCTGACTCGCCTCCGCCTGGTACGGCGTGTAGGCGGTGTAGAACTCGGGTTTTGAGGTCACGGCGGCAACGGCCGCGGGGATGAAACGCCGGTAGACGCCGCCGCCGCGTAACGTCAGGCGGTCGGGAAAGACCCTGTTCCGTGCCGCGAGTGTCGACAGCTCAGCCATCGTATCGAACTCGGAGAGCCCTGCCGGAAGCTGCAGCCCGTCGAGCCGGAGCGATTGCGGGATGTCGACCAGGAGATCGTCGATCGACTCGACGCCGATCGTCTCGAGCATCGCCGCGCGGTCTTCGGGGGAATGGACGAGGTACGGCAAGCTAGTGGTTGGAGGCCTCGGTCACCTTCTTGTAGGACGACTCGTCGAGAAGATCGTCCGGCAGCTCTCCGGCCAGCTCGAGCTTGAGGATCCAGCCCTCGCCGTAGGGGTCGGAGTTGATCAGCTCGGGCCTGGACGCAAGGTTCTCATTCACCTCGGTGATGCGTCCGGCGACCGGCGAGTAGAGATCGCTCGCCGCCTTGACGGATTCGACCACGCCGAAGGTCTCATGAGCGTCGAGCTTGCGGCCGGTCTTGGGCAGCTCGAGAAACACGACGTCGCCGAGCTGCGCCTGCGCGAAATCGGTGATGCCCACGGTGACGTGCTTGCCGTCGACCGCGACCCACTCGTGCGTCTTGGTGTAGCGCCGATCAGCCATTCCGGGTCTCCTTACTTATTCGTCTCGCGGAATGAGCGGGCCGAGCCCCGATAGAAAGGAAGCTTGACGATCTCGGCCGGGGCCTCCCTGCCCCGGACCTCGACCACAGCCCTGTCTCCGACCTGCAATGATCGCGCTTCCACGAGCGCCAGCGCGATCGGGTAGCCGAGAAAGAAGGAGTGGGTGCCGCTGGTGATGACGCCGACTCGGCGTCCGCCCGCCGTCACACCCGCTCCATGTCGGGCGATGTCGCCGGGTTGCATCTTGAGCCCGACCAGCTGCCGTCGCGGCCCCTCGGCCTTGACCTTGATGAGCGCATCGCGGCCGATGAAGTCGCCCTTCGCCAACTTCACCGTCCAGCCCAGCCCCGCCTCGTACGCATTGACCGTCTCGTCCATGTCATTGCCGTAGAGCCGCAACGCCGCCTCCAGGCGGGTCGCGTCACGGGCTCCGAGTCCAGCTGGAAGAACGCCCGCGGTCTTCCCGCGTCCGAGGATCGCGTCCCAGACGTCGCCGACCACCTCCGATCCGACGAACAGCTCGAAACCGTCTTCGCCGGTGTAGCCCGTCCGCGAAAGGCTGACCACCTGCCCGGCCACCTTGCCCGGCCGAAAACCGAAGTACGGGATGTCTTCCGTGTCTTCGCCAGGAAGCAGTTCGTGAGCACGCGGGCCCTGGAAGGCCAGGAGACTGACCTCGTCAGACACGTCTTCGAAAGCGAGACCCGCCGAAAGATGGCCGCGCATCCAGGTCATGTCCTTCTCGCGATTGGACGCGTTCACGACGACAAGAAAGCGATCCTCCGCCTCGCGGTAGACGATCAAGTCGTCGATGACGCCGCCGTCCTCGTTGCACATCAACGTGTAGACGGCATGGTGAGGCGCGACCGCCGCAACGTCGTTCGTGACCAGACCCTGCAGGTAATCAGCGGCGCCGCTTCCGGAAACGACGACGCGGCCCATGTGCGAAACGTCGAAGAGCCCTGCGACCTTCCGAACCGCAAAGTGCTCGTCGCGGATGGACGTGTACTGCTGCGGCATCTCCCAACCGCCGAAATCGACCATGCGCGCGCCAAGCGCTACGTGCCGGTCATAAAGCGGCGTGCGCCGCAGGGGGCTATTCGCCGTCACCTGCGCCGTCGAAATCGATCGCATCCGGGTCGATGAACTGCAGCAGCTCTTCGTCGTGTTGCCGGTGCGCTTCGGCCACGACCTGCGCGACATAGCGCGTCCGCTCCACCGTCCACTCGAGCTTCTCCGCGATCTCGTTTTCGGTCGCCGGACGGTGCAGCTCGCGGCGCAGCAGCAGCTCGGTCCTCTCGTAGTCGTTGGCCGCCGCCACGAGCAGCTCTGCGTCGCGCACGGCCGAAGCCTCGGCCGCGATCGCCGCGTCCATCTGGTCGACGACCTTGCGCTCCGCGAAGGCGTCGAAATCTGCGGTGCCGCTGCCGGAGAAGGTGCGCACCGCGTCGACAAGACCGAGCGAGCCTTCCTGGACGAGGTCGGGCACGGGTAGTCCCTTGTCGTCGCGCGCCTCGGCGAGACGGATCACCATGCCGAGCTTGGCTGCGACCACGCGGTCGAGACTCGTCGTGTCGCCGGCCGCCGACCTCGCGAGAAGCCTTGCCTGCTCTCTGGCATCCAGCGGCGGACTCGAGCGCGCTTGTTTGCGCAGGTCTCGCATCGCCGCGTCACCATCGTTGCCGACCGGCTGCGACCCCATCGCGCCCGATTCTACGCCCGGCCAAAAGGCCCACCGGAAGCTGATGTTCCACGTTTTACATCGGCCTTGCCATACTCGCCTCATGCGCGCGTGGGCGGCGCTCCGAGCAGCTGCGTTGGTGTTCGCGGCCGGCGCGATCGCCATGCCAATGCATGCCTCCGCCGCATCGCCGCACGTCGAGCAAGCGGACCTCAACGGCGACATCAACAACATCATGTCCGCCTACATCCAGACCTCGGTCCAGCGCGCCGAGGCCGATCGCGCCGACGCGCTCCTCGTCGTGATGAACACGCCTGGCGGCATCTCCACGTCGATGGACGAGATCGTCACGGACCTCCTCAACTCGCGCGTGCCCGTGGTCGTCTACGTCTATCCGAGCGGGGCGCGCGCGGCGTCAGCCGGACTCTTCGTCGCCCAGGCAGCCGACGTTCTCGCGATGGCGCCCGGCACCAACATCGGGTCGGCCCATCCAATCGACGCCACGGGCGCCAACATCACCGGTGATCTGGGCGCAAAGGTTCTGAACGACGCGGTCACGCGCGTCCGCAACCTCGCGTCCATCCATGGACGCAACGCGGACTGGGCAGAGCAGGCGGTGCGCAACAGCGTGAACATCAACGCCGACGACGCGGTACGGCTCCATGTCGCGGACCTCGAGGCCAATGACATTCCAGCGCTCCTGCGGCAGATCGACGGACGCGTTGTGCCGCGCACCAACGGGGCGCTGACGATTCGTTCTGCCGGCGCCGTCGTCGACGACTTCCAGATGCCCTTCTGGCAGATCTTCCTCAATGCCCTCATCGACCCGACGATCGCCGCGCTGCTGATCATCGTCGCCGGCTACGGAATCATCACCGAGATGTCGAACCCGGGCCTGATCCTGCCCGGCGTCATCGGCGGCCTCGCCGCCGTGCTCGCCATCGTTTCGCTGGCGAACCTTCCGGTGAACATCGCCGGTGCGCTCATGATGCTGCTGGCGCTGGTCCTGTTCATCGCCGACCTCAAGGCGCCGACGCACGGATTCCTATCCGTGGGTGGCGCGATTGCGCTCGTCCTCGGCATGGCGTTCCTCGTCAACACCGGTCCGGTCGGGCTCGGCGTGAACCCGATCGTGTCCGTGATCACAGCGGCCGTGACGCTGGGCTTCTTCACCTTCTTCATCCGCAAGGTGTGGCAGGCTCGTCGCCAGCCGGCGTACAGCGGACCGGAGAGCATGCTCGGAGCGGTGGGCGAGGTGCGCGAGTCGATCTCGCCCGAGGGGCTAGTCTTTGTCAAAGGCGCGCTGTGGAAGGCGAGCGCCGAAGCTCCGATCGCGGCCGGAACGCCCATCCGGGTCGTCGGCCGGCACGGACTCGAGCTCGAGGTGGCGCCGCAGAACGGAGAAGTCAAGGAGAAGAACTGAGTGGACGCCGCACCGCTGATCGTCGTCGGCGTGATCGTCGTCATCGTCCTGATCGCGATCTTCTCGAGCCTGCGGATCGCGGCGGAATACGAGCGCGGCGTCGTCTTCCGGTTGGGCCGCCTGATCGCGCTCAAGGGACCCGGGCTGTTCTTCATCATCCCGTTCGGCGTCGACCGGCTCGTAAAGGTGGACCTCCGGACGATCACGCTCGAGGTGCCGCCGCAGGAAGTCATCACCAACGACAACGTGACCACCAAGGTCAACGCCGTGATCTACTTCCAGGTCGTCGACGCCCGCCGCGCGGTCGTCCAGGTCCTCAACTACATCAATGCGACGTCGCAGATCGCCCAGACGACGCTGCGAGCGGTGCTCGGCCAGTCGACGCTCGATGAGCTCCTCGCCGAGCGCGACCGCATCAACCAGAACCTGCAGAAGATCATCGACGAGCAGACAGAGCCCTGGGGCATCAAAGTCTCGACGGTCGAGGTCAAGGATGTCGAACTCCCGGTCGAGATGCGGCGCGCGATGGCCAAGCAGGCGGAGGCCGAGCGCGAAAAGCGGGCGAAGATCATCAACGCCGACGGCGAGTTCCAGGCCTCGCAGACCCTGGCCAACGCCGCGCAGGTGATCTCGTCGCAGCAAGGGGCGCTGCAGCTGCGCTTTCTTCAGACGATGGTCGAAATCGGTTCCGAGCGCAACACCACCGTCATCCTGCCCCTGCCGATCGAGCTGATCCGGCCGCTCATCGAGATGGGAACACGGTTCGCGGACGGCGCGCCTCCTCCACCCGTCTCCCCCGAGAAAGGCGCCAAGACCGGCTGACGCACCACCTTCCGCTCGACGCGGTCGCCGCGTTCATCGAGCTGAGCCCCCTCCCCCTCGTGATCGTCGCCAACCTGGCGATCGGCAAGGCGTGGGCTCCGGTCGCCAC
>DASSLJ010000207.1:0-4520 GCA_035689585.1 Candidatus Dormiibacterota bacterium | reverse complement strand
AGCCCTTCGACAACGTCCGCCGCGCTCGCCCGGCCGCGCATGCCCAGCCGGTGCGCCAGGACGGGCACGGCGAGAAGCTTGACATCGTCGGGCAGGACGAAGTCCCGGCCCTCGAAAAGCGCCCAGGCCTGCGCCGCGCGCTGGAGGTAGACACCCGCGCGCATGCTCGCCGGAAGTGCGACCTCGGGCCATGCGCGGACGGCATCGAGCAGCGACACGATGTAGGTGCGAATCGCCGGCGCGACGACGACGCGCAGGCATGCCTCCTGCAGCTCTACGACCTCGCGGACATCGATCACGGCCGTCAGGTCGGCGATCGGATCGCCGTGCTCGCGTCGGGCCAGCACCTCCAGCGCTTCGGCATCGGACGGCGGTCCCATCTGCGCCGCCAGCACGAAACGGTCCAGCTGCGACTCGGGCAGCGGGTAGGTGCCGTGGAACTCGGCAGGGTTCTGCGTCGCCACGACGAAGAACGGCTTTTCGAGATGACGGGTCGTGCCCTCGACGGTGACCTGCCCCTCGCCCATCGCCTCGAGCAGCGCCGACTGCGTCCGCGGCGTGGACCGGTTGACCTCGTCCGCGAGCACGATGTTGGCGAAGATCGGGCCGGGCAGAAACTCGAACGTCAGCTCCTTCTGGTTGAAGACGCTCGAGCCTGTGATGTCAGACGGGAGCAGGTCGGGCGTGCACTGGATGCGGCGGAAGGTGCCGCCGACCGACGTCGCCAGGGCGCGCGCGAGCATCGTCTTGCCGGTGCCAGGGAGGTCCTGCAGCAGCACATGTCCGCCGGAGACGAGACCCGCGAGCGCGAGCCTCACGACGCGGTTCTTGCCGACGATCACGAGGTGGATGTTCTTCTCGACCCGCTCGAGAAGCTGCCCCGCGCGCCGGGGCTCGAGGGAGGGTTCCTGCACTGGGGGTCAGTCTAGAGGCGATCTCGCGCGATCGACCCCGGACAACCCGCCGGCGGGAAAGTCGTCAGCCGGTAGGTGCCATCCTCTTGGCGCCCGAACCCATGCGGACCCGAAGCATGATCGCGCCGACGATCCCGGCGATCCCACCGACCACCAGCAGCACGCCGGCGGTGTAGATCATCACCACAACCGTGGTCGCGGTGTTGAACAGGAGGAGCAGGCCGAGCAGGATGCTCAGCGCGCCGGCTATGGCCATGCCCCATCCGCCTCCCGCGATGGCGCGGATGATCGACACGACTCCCATGACCAGCCCGAGGCCGCCGACGACCCAGACGAGGATCGACGAGCCGATCGCGGCGGACCACAGTGGGTGTCTGATTAAAACTAGGCCGGCGAGTATGCCGATGATCCCGGAGAGAAGCTTCCACCCCCACCCTGCCGGGTCGGAAAACATGCGCACCAGGTCAAAGATGCCGAGCACGAACCAGTAGATGCCCAGCAGGATGACGAACGTGAGCAGCGTCGCCCCGGTCTCCGTGAGAAGAAGAAAGCCGATGATCAGCGCGCAGATGCCCTGTAGGAGCACCACCCACCAGGGGATCGCCACCTCTTGAACCATGCTTTCGCTTGTCGCTACTTCCATCGGATCCTCCTGAGTCTTCTGGCGCCGACGCTACAGAGACTCGTCCGATTGAGCGACAGCGACGAGGCGCGGGGTTATGCAATTTCCTGCCAAGCCCTGGTGCGCCGAACACAGATAGTCCGGACTAGCCGGGTTTCCGGACGCCGAAAGAGGCGGATTGTCCGGACTATCCGGGCGGGATCAGCCCTGGCCGACCATCCGCGCGATCACCTCGCTCAAGTTCGGCCCGCCCTTCCCGAACGGCACCGAATGGACGCGATGCGCGAAAACCATCTCCGCGACCTCGCCGACGTGGCTGACGCCCACCTCGTCGGTGCCGTCGTAAGCGGCCTTCGCCTGCGCGGCCCGAGCGCACACGAGGTCCGACCGGTGGCCGTCCACCTCGAGGGCGATGGAGATCTGCGCGATGAGACGCAGGATGGTGCGCGGAAGCGTGACCTCTGGGAACGTGGCGATCGCCTCTGAGATCTGCGACTTCACCGCCTGCTCCGACTCGGCGTGCTGCTGATAGAAGACGTTGGGATCGTCCTCCCACAGCGCACGCTTCTCCACGATCGCGACGCGCTTGTCGAGGTCGCGGATGCCCTCGACGTCAACGCACAGGCCGAATCGGTCGAGCAGCTGCGGCCGCAGCTCGCCCTCCTCGGGGTTCATGGTCCCGACCAGGATGAACCGCGACGGGTGCGAGAACGACACGCCCTCACGCTCGACGGTGTTGATGCCCATGGCGGCGGAGTCGAGGAGCACGTCGACGATGTGGTCGTCGAGCAGGTTCACCTCGTCGACATAGAGGATGTTGCGGTTGGCCTCGGCGAGGACTCCGGGCTCGAAACGCCGCGACCCTTCCTTGAGCGCAGCCTCGAGGTCGATCGTCCCTACCACGCGGTCTTCGGAAGCGTTGATGGGCAACTCGACGACCCGCATGCGCCGCGTGGCGATCGGCAGAGGTCCGGCGGCCGCGCGCTCGCGGCAGTCGAGACACCAGTCCTCGGGGTCGTCGGGGTGGCAGCCGAAGTGGCAGCCCTCGACCACTTTCTGGTCGGGCAGCAGGCGCGCCAGCGCCCGCACCGCCGTGGACTTTCCCGTCCCCTTCTCGCCGCGGATCAACACGCCGCCGATCGACGGGTTGATCGCGTTGAGGACGAGGGCCAGCTTCATCTGGTCCTGGCCGACGATGGCGGTGAACGGGTAGGAGTAGCGGTCGATCGCCATGCTGCGGGGTCGATATTACCGACGCGCTATTGGCAGGTCACCTTCGCCACGTCGATCGCAAAAGACCAGCCGTAGTACGTCGACGCCAGCGTGTAGCCGCTGGTCTCTTCCGGCCGCGTCGCCTGGTTGTGGTTGAGGTCGTCACAGATCGCCGATTCGACCTGCCCCTGGGTCGGGTTGAGGCCGAGACCGAGCACGCTCGCGCTGACCGTCGCATAGAACCTCCACGCCTGGACGTTGACCGCGCCGCTCTTGCAAATCAGTGGCGACGCGTTGCCATCAGCCGTCGTCGCGATTGCTGCGGAGCAGAGATTGGCGACCGGGGGATCCGTCGCCGGCGCCAGGACCTGTTTGGCGACAGGCGTCTCACCGCCGGGCGACGGAGAAGCGCTTGGCGAGGGTGATGGTGCGACGCTCGGTGATGACGATGTCACGGCGGTTTCCGAACCGCCGCACGAGCACACCGTAAGCAGAAGGAAGCTAGCGGCCCCGGCCCAGCTCCCTCTCCACCGCCGTCGCGATCTCGTCCCGGGACAGGTCATAGAGCCCGTAATAATGCGCCCCCATGCGCTCGGCCAGGTCCGCGCATGCATTGATCGCGTATGTCTGATACATGGGCGCAACTCGCGCGAGGTGCTGCACCGACGGCAGATGGCTGTAGTCGCGAGCGGAGTCGATGACCAGCGCGTCGATGTCCTCGGCATCGATCAGGGCGGCTACTTTCTGCGCCTCGACGAGAGGCTCTTCTTTGAACATCGAGATGTTGCCGCGGCCGTCGCTGATCAACACGAGCAAAGGACGAATCGTCGGATCGCGCAACAGCTCGGTCTTGACGACTTTGTAACCGGCCATCAATCCATGCGTCAGCGGCGTCGTTCCACCGACCGAAAGTCTTTCGAGTCTTCGTCGCGCCAGCGAGATGGAAGACGTCGGTCGCAGCACGACCTCGGCCGTGCGGTTTTTGAAGATGACGACGGCGACGCGGTCGCGCCGCACGTAGGCATCCTGCAGCAGCGAGAGGATCGCGCCCTTGGTCGCGGCCATGCGCTGCTCGGCGTCCATCGAAGCGGACGCATCGACCACGAAGACGATCAGGTTTCCGACCTTGCGCTCGCGCACTTTCTGACGCAGGTCCTGGCGCTCGAGCATCAGCCGCTCGCCATGCTTGCGTCCTCGCTCGACCTGCAGCGGCGCGGCGGCGCGCACGGTCGCGTCGATCGCCAGGTCGCTGACCTTCTGTTTCGGCTCGGCGCGCACGTAGCGCCCGCGGCGATCCGGCGTCTGGCTCGCGGCGCGCTTCCCGCCCTGCTTGCGCACGCGGCGCTGGCGCGGCAGGTCGATGCGGCGCAGGTTGAACGTTTGCAGCGCCTCGGGCGCGGACTCGTGACCGCTCGCGCCGCCGGTGGTCACACCGGTGTCGGCGCCGGCCGATTGTTCGCCGGTGTCCGACGCGCTTGCACTCTGCTCGGCCGCGGCCTCGGAGGTCGCCTCGTTCTCCGACGCCTGCGGCTCCCCCGCCTCCGAGTCCGACGGCTGTGAGCCTTCCTGCTCTTCGCCGTGCTCGGGCGAGGTCGTGTCGTTTTCGTCACGCCGCACGGGGTTGCGCGCGCGGTGCGCGAGCGCAAGGGTCGCGGCGTCGTAGATGTCTTCGCGGCTCGGCGATGCATGGCGGCGATATGCCGCGAGGGCTCGGCAGGCGTGGTCGATGACCACGTCGGCGCGATGGCCGAGCACCTCTGCTTCCACGCAGA
>DASSLJ010000206.1:0-3759 GCA_035689585.1 Candidatus Dormiibacterota bacterium | reverse complement strand
GAGTGCGACCTGCATCGCCGTGTCGGTGCAGTGGAGCTTGGCCATCGACGCCTCACGCGTGAACGGCAAGCCGCGGGTGCACCGCCATGCGGCGTTGTATGCGAGCAACCTCGCCGACTCGACGCGGGTCGCCATGTCGGCCAGCGCGAAATCGTCACCCTGCTCGTGGCCATTCTCACGCATGAGATCTCGTGCCTCGTCGACCGCTGCCTGTGCGATCCCCAACGCCTGGCCGCTGATCCCGATGCGACCGGAGTCGAGCGCCCGCATGGCGACCTGGAAACCCTGGCCTTCGCGCCCCAGCCGATTTTCGGACGGCACGCTGACGTTCTCGAGCAGCAGCTCGCCGGTCGGCGAACCGTTGAGGCCCATCTTGTCGAACACCTGCCCGACGCGAACTCCCGGCGCGTCGGCCGGGACGAGAAACGCCGTCACGCCCGCCGCGCGCTCATCCGGCCCGGTCCGTGCAAAGACGACGTAGACGCCGGCGTGACCGACGTTGGTGATGAACACCTTCGTGCCGTTCAGGACGTAGCCGCCGCCGTTGCGCCGCGCGCTGGTCTTCAGCGAGGCGGCGTCGGAGCCCGAAGACGGTTCGGTCAGCGCGAAAGCGCCGAGGATCTCCCCCGTCGCCAGGCGCGGAAGCCACCGCTTCTTCTGCTCCTCGTCCCCGAAGAGCAGGATCGGCTCGGTGCCGACGCTCGTGTGCACGTCGACGATGACCGCCGTCGACGCGCAAGCCTGGGCCAGCTCCTCGATGCAGAGGGCGAACGCCAGAGCGTCGAGACCCGCGCCGCCGTATTCGCGCGGAATGAGCACTCCCATGAGGCCGGCTTCGATCGCCGCCCGAACCGCCTCGTCTGGAAATCTGTGCTCGCGATCGACCTCCTCGGCGAGCGGATGTACGACGCCCTGGGCGATCTCTCGAACGGCCGAACGGAAGGTCGAGTGCTGAGGCGAGAGTTCGAGGTCCAACTCAGGCGTTACCTAGAATAGTGAGCTTGACAATGGACGCCGGGCCTCGATACCTCGAGGGAACAACTGTTGGCAGCGGGCGCGACATCATCGGCGTGCGCCGCGACCGGATCGCCGACATCATCAGCACCGGCCGCGAGATCATCGCCCGCGCCAAGTCGGAGAAGATCCTTCCCGACACGATCACGGGTGCCACAGCGGCCCTGCTGGTCACGATCGCAGGCTACGGCGAACCGCTCTCCGAAGGCCAGTGGCGCGAACTGGCCGGCGTGGTGGGCGGGATCATGCGCGACAGCACGTACGCGGACCTTGCCAGGCTCCGGACTCTGATCACTCAGGAGCAATTTCTCAATGTGGCCCGAAACCAGGGATATGCTCGCTTCATCCGCCGCCTCGACGACGGGCGCTGGGTGTGTGAGCTAACCCCCAAACTTGAAGATCTTCCGGACGAATAAGGAGCGGAAAAACCCGCTGGGCGGTGCCCTGCGGTCGCGTGTCTTCAGGATCGTTTTCGCCGCCGTCTTCGTATTCGCCGTAGCGAGCCCGGTCGCGGTCGTCTTCGCCGTCGTGTGGACGGCACCGCCCATCAATGCATCCGGTTCTGCGGCGAACGAAGCGCAGAGCGGCCGCTTGCTCCCGCCGCCCGACGTCCAGCCGACGAGTCTGCCCGACCCGGCCTTCAACGTCTACGCCAACACGCTCTCCGGGACGGTGCCGTGCCCCCTGTGTGACATACCGCCACGCGTCTACGTCCCGAACAGCATGGCCGGGACGGTCGACGTGATCGACCCCACCACCTTCAAGGTCGTCGACCACTATCGCGTCGGCAACATCCCCCACCACATCGCGCCGGCATGGGACATGAGCGCGCTGTACGTGGACAACGAGGGCTCCAGCAGCCTGACCGTGCTCGACATTCACACCGGCAGGCCGGCCGGCCAGGTCAACATCCCGTTCCCGTACAACATCTACTTCACGCCTGACGGCACCAAGGCCATCGACGTCGTCGAGCGCCTGCAGCGGATCGAGTTTCGGGACTGGCGTCACGGCTGGGCGCTGCTGAAATCCGTGCCGATTCCGTGGCCTGGCGCCGACCATCTCGACTTCAGCGCCGACGGTAGCTATCTGATGATCTCGACCGAGTACTCCGGCGTGGTCGCCAAGGTCGACGTCAACACGATGTCGCTCGCGGGCTATGTACGCGTAGGCGGCCTGCCGATCGACGTCAGGCTGTCGCCGGACGGGTCCGTGTTCTACGTGACAAACCAGGGCTTGATGGGTGTGTCGGTGATCGATCCCGTCGCCATGAAGGTGGTGCAGTTCATCCCGACCGGGCGCGGCGCGCATGGGCTTCAGGTCTCGCGGGACACGAAGTCGCTTTACGTTTCAAACCGGCTCGAGGGATCGATATCGGTCATCGACTTCGCGACGCGGACGGTCACCGCCAAGTGGCACGTCCCCGGCGGTGGCAGCCCGGACATGCTTCAGCTGAATCCCGAGGGCACGCAGCTGTGGGCATCAGGTCGCTACAACAAGACGGTCTACGTCTTCGACACGGTCACCGGAAACCTGATCACTGAGATCCCCGTCGGCTCGGAGGACCACGGACTGACCTATTTCCCGAACGTCGGGCGATACAGCACCGGCCACAACGGGGTTTACCGCTAGGTCCTCCCGCTCGTGGGGAGGTGGCGCCGTGGGGCGCCGGTAGGGCTTAGGACGCCGGTCGAGAGAACGGCGCGTCCCTCAGTCCGAGCATCCGGCCGATCTCGAGCGCTCGTTCCTCCGCCGCATCTGCTTCATCGAGTCGACCGATCGCGCGCAGGCCTCGCGACCGGTCACGAAGCGCCCGCGCGAGCGCCGGCTTCGCTTCCATCGCCTCGAAGAGCGTGATGGCACCATCGATGTCGGCGAGGGCCGCACTCCAGTCGACGTCGGTGCCACGCGTCTGGGCGCGTGCGCGCGCCCACAACGTCTGCGCTTCCCCGTAGCGATCGTCCATCCGCCGAGCGGCGGCCAGCGCCTCGTTCCACTCCGCGATGCCACCCTGCAGGTCGCCTGTGTCCGCCCGCGCCATGCCGAGCAGCGCTCGCGTCAGCGTCTGCATCGGCGCCATGTTCATGTTGACGCGGCAGATCTCGTCGCCGCGCTCGAGCGCAGGCTTGGCGGCCGGCGCAAGTCGCTGGGCCAGCGCCGCCGCGCCAAACGTCACGTTCGATGCGACGACGCATGCGTAGGCGCCCAGGTCCTCCGCTCGTGCGGCGCACCGCTGCGCGTGTGCGGATGCCGCCTCGACGTCGCCACGTTCGAGCTCAAGCGTCGACTTCGTGATGTCCACGTCCACTCTCGCGATCTCGTCTCCGATGCCGGCGAGGCGCTCTGAGTCGGCAATCGTCTTCTCCGCCGCCGCAAAGTCACCCAACCTCGCGTAGGTCATGGCCAGAAAGTCGGAGATCATCGCCGTCGACACAGGATCGGCCTTGCCCTCGAAAACCTTCAGCGCATCACTCATGTGCTGAGCGCCTTCGCGAAGCTTGCCCGTCATCGCGGTGAACGCCCCCATCAACGCCCTGGGGAGCGCTGCACCGCTATCGTCATCGAGCGTTTCGGCGAGCGCGGATGCGCGTTCGAGCGCCTCCTTGAGCTTCGGGCTCGTCTCCGGGATCTCACCGCGGCCGCGCCGGAGGAACGCGGACCAGGCGTACGCCTGCGCGAGGACGCGCGGGTCCGCTCGATCGGACGCAGTCACCGCGCCGTCGAGCCGCTCGATGAACGAGGCCTGTT
>DASSLJ010000205.1:0-4287 GCA_035689585.1 Candidatus Dormiibacterota bacterium | reverse complement strand
ATCGTGGGCACGACGGCGTTGAGGATCAGGGCCAGCTTCATGGACTCCTGGCCGACGATCGCCGTGAACGGAAAGGAGTGCCGGTCTAGCTTGACGTCCACCTACAAGAGGATAGGAGTGAGTTCCTCCCGTATCCGATCGAGGTCGCTGTCTCTGCGCGCAAGGTCGGAGAGCTCGGGTTTCGCGGCAAAGCTCTCTCGCAGCAGCGGGAGCGCCTTATCCGCCTTGCCGAGGCGGGCGTAGACGCACGCGAGGTTGTAGCGCGACTCCGCGAGCTTGTCCGGAGTGGTGAAGAAGCGGCCCTCCATCTCGGCCGTCCACTGAGCGGCTTCCATCCCGCGCTTCTCGTCGCCGATGTCGAGGTACCACGACCACACGTGTGTGCCGGCGTGACCGACAGCGCCCGGCACCGTCTCCCACAGCTGCGACTCGGGGTAGCTCGGATGCTGCTTGACGAGATCTGTTTCCGACGATTCCTCGACGGCCTTGCGCAGCGCCGCCCACGACTCATGCGCCTCGGCCTTCACCTTCGCGGCGGGGAGGTCTTTGACTTCGGCATAGATATTGGCGTTCGTCACGGCGTCGTCGTCCGCGAGCGGCGGTGGCAGCTCGCCTCCCGTGCGCACTGCGTCCAGGTTCTTCGCGCTGCGCCGGCGCCACCACGAGAGGTGCGCGAGATGGTCCTTGGCATTCCAGCGGCCCTCGGGGTCGGCCGGCTCATCGACGACCAACGCCTCGAGCTCTCGTTCTCGCTCGCGGCCTTCGTCGACCGCCCGCAAGAGCTTCTCTTTCACGAGGCCTGCGCCGGTGCTCCGAGCAGCTCTTCGATCCGAGCGTCGCCGCGAATCGGGTCGAGATCCGGGTCTTTGTGAGACCACTCCTTGAGGTCGGGGGCGACCTCGAAGCTTTCGCGCAGGAGCGGCAACGCCTCGGCGGCCTGTCCGGTTCGAGCGTAGTAGCACGCGAGGTTGTAGGCGCCGACGGCGTGCGTTCGCGGATCGTTGGACGTTCGCGACGACAGGTCCTGGGCCCAACGCAGCACCGCCTCGGCGGCCTTTTCATCACCCGCTTCGATGTGACACCAGAACAGGTGGGTGGCTACGTGATCGCCCGGCGATCCGTCGCCGAGCTTCTGCGGCTGTCGCGCATACGGGCGCGGTCGGTCGAGGTCATCGTCGGTGCATGCGGCGACCGCAGCCTCGAGCGAATCCCACGACTGTCGAGCGGCGGCGACAACCTCCGCGACGCTCTGCTCGCGAGTCGTCTCGTAGACCCTTGCGTTCTCCTGCTCCCCACTGACGTCAGGCGGCAGCTCACCGCCGGCGCGGACGGCGTCGATGAGACGCGCCTCGCGGTCGCGCCAGAACGCGAGGTGCGCAAGGTGGTCCTGCGGCCGCCACCGCCCTGACGGATCGGGTGGCGCGTCTTCGCACATCGCGACCAGGTCGACCTCTCGCTGACGAGTCTCGGCCAGCGCCCGTAGAAGGTTTTCCTTCTTCACGATGCCTGGGCCGGGACGAGCTCCTTGACCATGTCGCGCTCCTGTAGAAGCTCCTGCGTCGTCTTCTTGATGAGGTCCCAGGCGTGATCGTCGTGCTCGAGGTCGGGTACGACCTCCCAGTGCTCACCATCAGAGCGCACTGGGAAGCCGAATTGCAGTCCCTCGGGGACGCCGTACTCGCCGTGGCTCATGACCGCGAGCGAATGCCAGTCGCCCCACGGCGTCGGGCTCCAGATGCTGACCACCGAGTCGACGACCGCGTTGGCGGCCGACGCCGCCGACGACGCGCCGCGCGCTTCGATCACCGCAGCGCCGCGCTTCTGCACCGTCTCGATGAACTTGCCTTTGAGCCAGCCGTGGTCGTCGATGACATCAAACGCGGGAAGGCCCGCGATGCGAGCGTTGCGCGCATCCGGGTACTGAGTGGTGGAGTGGTTGCCCCAGATGGCGACGTTGCTGATCGCCCCGATCGGCGCCTTCGCCTTGTGCGCGAGCTGCGTGCGCGCGCGGTTCTCGTCCAGCCGCGTCATCGCGAACCACCGGTCGTCGGGAATCTCGGGCGCGTTCATGCGCGCGATGTAGCAGTTGGTGTTGCACGGATTGCCGACGACCAGGATGCGGACGTCGTTCGCCGCCTTCTTCGCGAGCGCCTGGCCCTGCGGCCCGAAGATCTTGCCGTTGACGGACAGAAGGTCGCTGCGCTCCATCCCCTGCTTTCTCGGCACCGACCCGACGAGCAGCGCCCAGTTCGTGCCGTCGAACGCCTCCTCGGCCTTGCTGGTCAGCTCCATGCCAACGAGCATCGGGAACGCGCAATCATCGAGCTCCATCGCGACGCCCTCGAGCGACTTCATGGCCGGCTCGATCTCGAGCATGCGGAGCACCAGCGGTTGCTCGGGGCCGAACATCTGGCCCGACGCGATGCGAAACAGCAGCGCATAGCCGATCTGGCCGGCGGCTCCGGTCACCGTCACCTGGATCGGCGCCTTTCCCCCACTCATCTCCCCGAAATCCTAGCGCGGCCTAGAGAACCTTCTCGAACCAGTGGTCGGCATACGGCTCGTTGTTGAAGCGCGCGACCTCTTGGTATCCGCTCTTTCGATAGAGATCGATCGCCTCGGTCAGCGACCGGTTCGTCTCGAGCCGAATCACGCGTGCGCCTTCTTCAGCGGCCCGGCGCTCGAGCTCGGCGAGCAGGCGACGGCCCACTCCGAGGCCCCGAATCTCCCTCGCCACCCACATGCGCTTGAGCTCGGTGGGCGAATCCGCGTGGAACTTCAATGCGCCGCAGCCGACCGGGTTCCCGCGCAGCCGGGCCATCAAGAACAGGCCGGCGGGATACGTCAGCTCCTCGGCGGTCGCCGAAATGCTGCGGCTCGAATCGAAACCCACATCGAACCGCGTGTCGAGCTCGCCGAAGTACTGCTCGATGCACCATCGCGCATCCGATGTCGACGGGTCTTCGACATCGATGGCGACGCTCGACGCGGTGAGGAGGCGGTCGACCTCCGCCATCGCGTCCACGAGGCGCACCCGTTGCCGGTCGGTGAGGGGGTCGAGGAAACTGTGGGCGACTTCGTCGGCGCGGCGGTCGAGCTCGATCCGCTCCGTGACGCCGCGCTCAGTGAGGCGGATGAGTCGGACTCGTTGGTCGCCGGCACTCGGGGTCAGCCGGACGAGGCGCTGCCGTTCGAGGGAGCGCAGCACCCGGCTCGCGTAACCCGAGTCGAGACCGAGACGCGATCGCAACGATCGAACCTCACAGCCTTCGAGCCCGATCTCCCAAAGGGTCCGAGACTCGCCCATCGGCCGGGCGCGTCCCAGGAACTGGTCCGTCAGCGCGCCGATCCGCTCCGCGACCGTGCGGTTGAAGGACCTGACGGTGGCGATGGCATCGTCGGCGATTCTCTGACTTTAGTCAGAGAATGCTACGGCGTCAATTCGCGCGAGGCTCAGGACTTGGCGAATACGGTGGGGGCCAGGGCGAAGACCGCGACGGTGACGCTTGAAAGGACGATCAGCAAGGCGATTCTCAGGACGCGAGGCCCCATGCATGTAAGAACGGCGGCCCGGCGCGGTTGGTTACCGGAACCCCTCCCCTTCGGGTTCGAACACGACGTCGCCGGCCAGCCGGCGGGCGAAACACAAAAAGCCGGTGTGGGCGACCATGCGGTGCGACGGGCGCATGCTCCTCCCCCGCACCGTCCAGCCGCGCTGCAGCAGCTCGTATGCCTCGAGCATCCCGAAGCCCTGCACTTCGCGCAGGCAGTCGAAGAAGCGCTGGACCTGGCTGACGTTCGGACAATGGGCGAACACGATGCCGCCCGGCCGCAGCGCCTGCTTCACCGCCGGCACCGCCTGCCACGGCTCGGGCAGGTCGAGCAGGGCCCGGTCCATGTCGCGCTCTTCGACGCCCAGATAGATGTCGCCGAGCTTCAGCTCGAGGTTCGCCGGCAATGAGCCCAGCGTGTCGGTGACGTTCCGCTTCGCCGCCTCCAGGAACTCCTCCCGCGCTTCGTAGCTGACGACGGCGCCGCTCTCACCCACGGCCCGCAGCGCCGCGAGCGTGAGCGCGCCCGTGCCGGTGCCGGCCTCGAGCACGCGCGCTCCGGGATGGAGGTCCGCGCCCATGACGATGCCGCCGAGGTCCTTCGGGTAGATCGGCTGGGTCTGCCGTCGCCGCCCGGTGACCTGCTCCCCGAACGTCGGCCGCACCGCCAGCAGTCGGGCGCCCATCTGGGTGGTGACCAGCGTGCCCTCGGGCTTGCCGATCAGGTCGTCGTGCA
>DASSLJ010000204.1:0-2814 GCA_035689585.1 Candidatus Dormiibacterota bacterium | reverse complement strand
CGTGACCGGGTCGGCGGTCGTCGAGTTCTTGTCAGTGCTCTTATCGGTCGTCTGGAAGGTTCCACCCACCAGCGGCGTGAGGTGATCCCAGGTGGCCCCCCCGTCGGTCGATCGCGCGGTGACGACCGAGTTCGCGTTGTTCGGAGCGGTGATGTTGAAGGACAGCGCGGAGGCGTAAGCGGTGCCGTCCGGGCCGATCGAAACCCACGGGTCCGACGCCCTGAACATGTTGCGCAGGGCCGACTGGGTGTTCGGACTGCACGCGGTCAGCGGCAGGCCGGTCGCCCCCAGCTCGGTCCAGCTCGCACCGCCGTTGGTCGAAAAACCAACGCCGATGCCGCGCGCACCGCCGTTGGACCGGCGGTCCTGGTGCCACATCGCAATCGCCTTATTGCCGTGCACCGCGACCTGCGGTTCGACCTCCGCGTTGCCAAACGTCCTGCCGGTCAGCGAGTTGTCGGATGACGCACACGCGGCGTACGGCGATGGACCGGTGATCAGCACCGGCGTGACGGCCGCGAGCGCCGTTGATGACGTGACCAGCGCAAGCGCCGATGCAATGCCGGCGACGAATAAGGCTTTCCGGATCAATTCGTATCCCCCTTGTGACGAAACGGCCCCCAGAAGCTTGAGTAAGAACTTAATCCCAGCCGAGCCGCCCGCGCAACCAGGCAATTGCCTCGCGGCCCTGCGCCGCCTGGAACGCCCGCACGGTCGGAATGCCCGGCGGCGGAGGATCGAGCGCGTGCACGACGAAATAGCCGGCGAGGCTGCACACGACGGCGTCGATCGCCGACGGCGACACTCCGCGCAGATCCAGTCGCGACAGCAACTGTTCACACGGTGGTCCGCCCTGCATGACCACGCTCGGCGCCATCAGGACTAGGTCGACCCATGCCGCGCCGATGCGCGCCCACGGCCAATCGAGCACGTAAACGCGGTCGCCGGCGATCAGGAGGTTGTCGGCACGCACGTCGCAGTGCACGAGGCTGTCGCCGTCCGTGAGCTCGGGAGCACGTGACTCGAGCGACGCCAGGCGCTCGAGGTTGTTTCGGACCCAGGGATCGAGTCTCTGCTCATCACGCGCGAGCGCTTTACCCCACCCGTTGATGGTGCGCTCGAAGAACTCGGGAACCGTCTGCGAGGTCTCGATCGGCGACGGCGTGAGGTCACGCGACATCCTCTCGACCGAGGCGATGACGAGGTCGAGGTCGTGATCGGTCCACGGCTCATGCGGATGCCGCCCGTCGATGTCCTGCAGGCACAAGCCCACCCAGCCGAGCTGGTCGAAGCTCCACAGCAGTCTCGGCGCGGGCACGCGTTCGGGGAGCGCTGCGAGGATGCGCGCCTCGCGCCGGTGGATCTCGTGTGTGTCCGGATTCGCGTCCTCGCTGACGGCCTTGATGAACACTCGGCGCCCATCGTCGAGAAGGAGACGCGCCGCCACGCCAGGCGAAAAGCCACTCGGCTGCGTCGCTGCCTCGACGACCCGCGCCCCAAGCCGCTGCTCGATAGCGGCGCGGACACCGGCAGGGACGTCCTCCCAGTGAACGCGTACTCCCCGCGCCGGTGCGGGGCTAGAAGAAGACACCCCTTCGCAGCTTCAGGTTCTCGTAGATCCCACGCTGGATGACGTCGCGCACGTCGTCCGCCATCGCCATCACGACGTGCTGATCTTCGGCGGCCTGCGGGCCGAGATGCGCGACCGAGATCGGCGCGTGGAACTGGATCCGCCACTTGCTCGGCAGCGGAATCATGCCGAGCGGCCCCAAGAACGGCCAGAACGGCGTGATGGGAAAGTACGGAAGACCGAACAACTTCGCGACGGGGCGAAGGTCGCCGACCATCGGGTAGATCTCCTCCGAACCCACGACCGAGATCGGAATGATCGGCGCCTGCGCCCGGATCGCCGTGGCGACGAATCCACCGCGGCCGAAGCGGCGCAGGCGATAGCGGTCCTTGAACCCCTTGCCCGTTCCGCGCGTTCCTTCCGGAAAGACGAGCACGAGCTCATCGCGCTCGAGCAGACGACGGGTGTCGTCAGGGTGGCCGACCGCCTGGCCGGTGCGGCGCAAGAACCAGCTGAGCGTCGGCATGCCCATGAACTGGCTTGCGACCAGCGCGCGCACGTGGCGCGGGTGCGGATGCTCGGCGAAGATCGCGGTCTTGATCATCGTGCCGTCCCACGGCAGCACACCGGCGTGGTTGGCGACGAGCAGAGCGCGCCCGGAGTCCGGGACGTGCTCGACTCCGGTCGTTTCGACGCGCCAGTAATCGCGGTACAGCATCTTGAAGACGTTCAGAAGCGACTCCGTGAACTCGGGGTCGAATCCGAAGTCGTCGACGGCAAAGTTGGGGCCGCGCCGCGCGAGCGCCTGCTGCTGATAGATGAACTGGACGATGTCCATGATCCGGTTGAGGTCGATGACGTCTCGTCCGGTCATGTCGCGGAGTCGCGCCGACAGCTCGCCGATCGCCTGCAACGCATACATCGGTGCACGCCTCTGCAGCCGCCGCACAGGGCCAGGCAGACGAAAGCCCTGACGTGCGGTGACGATCTCCGCCTTCTTGCTGTTGCGGCGGCGCTCCTGGCGTGTGGTCGGCGCGATCACGTCAACAATCGCTCCCGCCGGCGCCGCTGTTGAAGGTATTTCTGGAGCTCGTACTCCTGCGGAGGCGAGGGAGGTTCGATCCGCTCGACCTCCTTGCCGCGCGCGAGCGCGTCCATCGCCTGACGCGAGGTATAGGCCGGCGACCAGCCGAACTCGGCGGCCAGGCGCGAGCAGTCCATCACCGACCCATAAGCGACGAAGT
>DASSLJ010000203.1:0-3440 GCA_035689585.1 Candidatus Dormiibacterota bacterium | reverse complement strand
ACCCGGTGGTCGTATGGCGACGATCAGCTTCCACTCCCTGGAAGACCGCTTGGTCAAGTCATTCTTCAACGTCGAGTCCAAAGACTGCATCTGCCCACCCCAGCAGCCAGTCTGCACCTGCGGCCACCGGGCCACCCTCCGCATCGTCACCCGTCATCCCGTGCGGCCATCCGAAGAGGAAGTGGCCGCCAACCCCCGCGCCCGGTCCGCCCGCCTCCGGGTCGCGGAAAAGCTTCCAGATCCAGACCCCTCCAAGTCCCGGCGACCGGCCTAACCCCTCCGGCCGCCGGGCACCCTTTCTATCCCACGTCCCAGCAACACACGAGGTTTACGTCTTGACATCGACCCGAATACTGACCCGACGGCGCATGGGCGCGACCGCCGCGGCGCACGCCTCGACTCCGCCGAAGCGGCGTCGAAACACGCGCGGCTTCGTCCAGGTCGCGAGCACCGTCGCGCAGGAGCGCCTGCGCATCAACGTGTTCGGGCACGCGTACCTCGGCGTCGGTGCCGTTCTGATTGGACTTCTGTTCTATCTCGCGATCGCGGCGCAGATCACACAGGCGTCCTATGACATCTCGCGTCTGCAGGACCAGCAGCGCCAGCTGATCGCCGAGCAGGACCAGCTCCGATACCAGGAAGTCACGATGCGCGCTCCCGCGCAGGTGCAGCAGCAGGCCGCGCAGAGCGGGATGCAGCGCGTCGTGCCGTCGAGCTACGTGCAGGGACAGCAGGTGGCGGTGGATCTGACATCGCCTGTCGGTGGATCGCCGACCGACGCCACGCCGTTGTGGCAGCGCGCGGTCGCCGCGGTTCTCAATCAGGTCGCGGGCACGCGCGACGTGATGGCCTCGACCAAGAAATAGTGAGCACCAGGGCGCTCTCCGCCAGGCGCCCCGGCAAGGTCGAGCGTGTTGGCTCCGCACGCCTCCGTGTGCTGTCCATGCTCGTGGTCGCCCTCGTCCTCGCCGGCGCGGTGTGGACACGCCTCGCGTACTGGCAGGTGGCGGAGCACGGACAGCTCGCAACTGCGGCGCAGCTGCAGTACCGCGAGTTCGTGGAGCTGCCGGCCGTCCGCGGCGCGGTCTTCGACCGTAACCTGACCCAGCTCGTGGTCAACACCACGGTGTACTCGGCCTTCGTGTCGCCGGACCAGATCAGCGCGACTGAGCGCGACGCCGTCGCGAGCGGTCTCGCCTCGGTGCTCGGCGTCGACAGGCAATCGGTCATGACGACGCTCGAGTCGGGCGCGAAGTTTGCGTACATAGGGCGTCGCTTCAGCAAAACGAAGGCCGACCAATTGAAAGCATTGAAGCTTCCAGGCGTTGGCCTGCAAGAAGAGACGCAGCGGTCGTATCTGCCGGGCGCAGAAGCCGGCACCACGCTGGCCTCGGATCTTCTCGGCTTCGTCAACTGGAACGGCGACGGCCAGGCGGGGATCGAGATGAAGTACCAGAAGCTGCTCGCCGGAACGCCCGGCTACATCTCGAGCTACCGCGACCTCGCGAACAACGAGATCGTCCTCGGCTCCCACGCCGATCAGAACCCCGTCAACGGTCAGGACCTGGTGCTGTCGCTGGACGCGAACATCCAGTACGCGGCCGAGCAGGCGCTCGCGGACGGCGTGAAGAAGGACAACGCCGAAAGCGGGAGCGTCCTGATCATGGATCCGTCGACGGGCGGGATCGTCGCGTGGGCCGACTATCCGAGCTACAACGCCAACGACTTCGTCCACACCGACCCGGCGCTCTTCAAGGACAACGTCGTCAGCTACCTCTACGAGCCAGGCTCGGTGATGAAGACGGTGACCTTGTCCGGGGCGCTGAACGTGGGCGCCATCCAGCCCAACACCGTGATCAACGACCCCGGATACCTGGACGTCGGCGGCTTTCGGATCTACGACTGGAACCACCACAACTACGGCAACATCGACTACACCAAGGTCCTCGAGAGCTCGCTCAACGTCGGCGCGATGAAGGCGATGGAGGCGGAAGGGCACGACGCGTTCTACAAGAACCTCCAGGCATTCGGCCTGACGCAGCCGAGCGGCATCGACGTCGCCGGTGAAGCGTTCTACCCGCCGCCGTCTCAGTCACAGATGGCGGACGCGCAGTACGCGACCGCCTCGTTCGGTCAAGGCATCCAGGTGAACATGGTGCAGATGCTGTCGGCCGTGAACGTCATCGCCAACGGCGGAAAGTACGCACCGCCCCACGTCGTCGAACGAGTCGGCACGCAGATCAATCCGGTGGTGCTGCAACCGCAGCGACAGGTCATCAGTCCCGACGCGGCGGCGAAGATGACGTGGATGATGGGGCAGGTTGTGCAGCATGGCTCGGGTTGGACGTCGAGGGTCCACGGCTTCGAAACCGACCAGGCAGGCAAGACGGGCACCGCGCAGATCCCGGTCAACGGCCAGTACACGCTCGACGTGTGGACCTCGTTCGTCGGCTTCCTGCCGGCGCAGCATCCGCGCTTCACGATGCTGGTCGTCGTGCGCAAGCCGCACTATCCCGGCGCCGACAAGGACTGGACTCTGAACGACGGCTATCTGACCGCCGAGCCGATCTGGCAGAAGATCGCGCAGACGATGGTCGTCGACTGGCACATAACGCCCGACCACTAGTTCCGGTTCTACTTATGTAATGCGGTTGAGCCTCCTCGAGATCCTCGAGGTGACGGGTGGCGGCGAGGTCGGCGGCACGCAGGTCGGCGAGATGTTCTCGACGTTCCACACCGACTCGCGCGAAGTGAAGCCCGGCGGTCTGTTCTTTGCGCTGAAGGGAGCCGAGATGGACGGCCACGAGTTCGTCGCCGATGCGGTCGCACGCGGCGCCGCCGCGGCGATCGTGCAGCGCAAGACCGATGTGGCGCCGGGGATCGTCGAGATCGTGGTGCCCGACACGTGGGCGGCACTGTTCGCACTCGCCGCGCACGCGTTGAAACGAGTACAGCCGCTGGTCGTCGGCGTCACCGGCAGCAATGGCAAGACATCGACGAAGGAGATGGTCGCCGCCGTTCTCGGCCAGCACTTCAACGTGTTGCGCACGCAGGGCAACCTCAACACCGAGACCGGCGTGCCGCTGACGATCCTGAGCCTCGAGCCTCACCACTCCGCGCTCGTGCTCGAGATGGGGCTGCAGCGGCCGGGCGACATCGCACGCCTGGCCACGCTGGCCAAGCCGGTGATCGGAGTGATCACCAACGTCGGAGTCGTGCACATGGAGTTCTTCTCGTCGCGCGAGGAACTGGCCCGAAGCAAGGGCGAGCTGGTGGCCGCGCTTCCCGAGGCGGGCCTCGCCGTGCTCAATGCGGACAACGAGTTCTATCCGCTGCTCGCGCAGATGACGGCGGCGCGCGTCGCATCGTTCGGCGCCGAGCACGGCGACTACCGTGTCGAGGATTACGAGCCCGACCGAGATGGCGCGAAGTTCTCGGTG
>DASSLJ010000202.1:0-3359 GCA_035689585.1 Candidatus Dormiibacterota bacterium | reverse complement strand
GCGCAGCCCGCGCAGGATGCTGATCGTGTCTTCAACCGTCGGCTGGTCGACCAGCACGGGCTGGAAGCGTCGCTCGAGCGCGGCGTCTTTCTCGATGTGCTTGCGGTACTCGTCGAGCGTGGTCGCGCCGATGGCGCGCAGGTCACCACGGGCCAGGGCGGGCTTCAGCAGGTTGGCCGCATCGATCGCGCCCTCGGCGGCGCCGGCGCCGACGAGCGTGTGCAGCTCGTCGATGAACAGGATCACCTGGCCGTTGGAGCTCTCGATCTCCTTCAGCACCGCCTTCAGGCGGTCTTCGAACTCGCCGCGGAACTTCGTCCCCGCAACCAGCGCGCCCAGGTCGAGCGCGACGGCGCGCTTGCCCTTGAGGCCTTCGGGAACGTCACCCTGCGCGATGCGCTGGGCGAGGCCTTCGGCGATCGCCGTCTTGCCCACGCCGGGCTCTCCGATGAGGACGGGGTTGTTCTTGGTGCGGCGCGACAGAACCTGGATGACGCGGCGAATCTCTTCGTCGCGGCCGATGACCGGATCGAGCTTGCCTTCCTTTGCGAGCTTGGTCAGGTCACGGCCGTACTTGTCGAGCGCCTGGTACTTGGACTCGGGATTCTGGTCGGTCACCCGCTGGTTTCCGCGCACTTCGCGCAACGCACGCAGCAGCGCGTCGTGAGTGACGCCGGCATCTTTGAGGAGCTTGTGGTCCGCAAGCGCCAGCAGCAGGTGCTCGGTCGAGATGTACTCGTCCTTGAGACGCTCCGCCTCCTTCTCGGCCTGATCCAGCGATTTGCTGAGCGCGTCGCTGAGGTACGGCTGGCCCGAGCCGCTGACCTTCGGGAACCGCTCGATCGCGGAGACGAGTGCAGGCCGAAGCGCCTGGACCGTCGCGCCGGTGCGCTCGAGGAGGGCCGTGGCGACGCCTTCGTCCTGGCTGATCAGCGCATACAGCAGATGCTCGGGTTCGACGGCCTGGTTGCCGTTCTGCCGCGCCAGCTCCGCAGCTTCCTGCAGAGCCTCCTGGGCCTTTTCCGTGAATCGATCGAGTCTCACGCTTTCAGCTTTCCCATGACCGTCCGGCGACCAAACGGATTTTCCGTATCTTGGCGGCGTGCCCGAGCTGCCTGAGTTGGAGGCGCTGCGGATCCGCATCGGCCCCCGCGTCGAGGGCAAGCTCATAACCGCCGCGACGGTCAATCCGAAGAAGGCCCACCTGCTGCGCTATCCCGTCGACAACTTCGCGCTCGAGCTTCCCGCGCGCCGGATTCTGTCGCTCACGCGGCGCGGCAAGCACCTCGTCTTCGCGACCGAGCTGGGCGGCGGCGGTTCCCCCCGCTGGCTCGTGATCAACCCGATGCTCGGCGGGCGGTTCCAGCTCGGGTCGCCCGACGAGGCGGTGCCGGCGACCGAGGTCTTCACTCTTCGGGTCGAGGGCAAGGTCGAGCTCCGCTATCTCGACTTTCGCGACATGGGACGGATCTACTGGGTCGGCGACTGCTCGAAGGAGGTGCCCGCCTGGGATGGGCAGGGCCCGGAGGCAGACTCCGTCGGTGCGATGGGCCTCGATGTCTTCCGCAAGCGCCTGCGCCGGTTTCGCGACGAGCTGAAGGACCTTCTGCGCAACCAGGAGTTTCTGGCCGGCATCGGCAACGCCTACTCGGACGAGATCCTGTGGGAGGCGCAGCTCCTCCCGCTGCGCCGCCGGGCATCGCTCAAGCCCGAGGAGGAGGAGGCGCTGTACCGAGCCATTCCTTCAGTCCTGTCGCGCGCGGTGGAGACGATTCTCGCCAATCCGAGCTACGAGGAATCGAAGCAGGACCGCTCGTTCATGGCGGTGCACATGAAAGGCGGCAAGACGTGCCCTCGGTGCGGGCACCGGATCAGCCAGCTGGGGTCGAACCGGGAGCCGTTGAACTTCTGCCGGGGCTGCCAGTTCTAGGCCGCTCCACCCCCGGATATGCGCGCCTATCCGCGGTTTTCGCCCTGCGAAACGCCTGATTAGCCGGACTAAGCGACGGTCGAGGCCCGGTGCCCTGCTCCGGCGAGGTTGCCCGCGATGCTGTCGAGGAGTCGCTGCGAAGCGAGCGCGATCTCGTCGACCGCCACGTCGAACGCGGCCTCGTGACGTGGGGACGGCTTGGAGAAGCCGCTCACCTTGCGGACGAACTGGCGCGCGGCGGCGCGAATCTCGTCATCGCTCGCGATCACGTCGGCGTGACGCAGCGTCTTGATGCTTCGGCACATGGGCATCAAAGATACGCAGCCAATCCCCACGAAGTCAGAGCCTTCGGCGTGACTTCGCGGGGGCCCCTCAGCTCAGTTGGCGCGGCGGCGGGGCGGCGGGAGCTCCGGAAGATCCGGCGGCGCGAGCCGCGTCGGATCGATGCCCGCACGCAGCAGCATCGCGCTCGCGAGCTTTTCGTAACGATGCTCGACCAGGTCGCCGACGGGATCGGCCGAAGCCCTCATCAGCTGTCGAAACGAGAGCGTCGACACGGCGCGGTAGGCGAGCACGGCGCGCGCCTGGTCCGCACGTCCGGTGAGAGAGGCGATGCGCACGAACGCGAGCGCGGCGCCGGTTTCGCGCATGTCACGCCACCGCCAGCCGCTGTACGGAAGCAGAACGAGAATGATCGGCGGGACGGCGACGAGCAGCGCCAGGATGATGGCCGTGTGAAAGATCGCTTCGTGGATGTTGTTGCCCGCGGAGACGAGCTGATCGCCCGAGTAGTGCCTCAGCGTGTCCGCCGTGTCCTGCAGGAATTTCGTGAGAATCGGAATTCCACCGGGCACCGCCTTGCGGAACGCGCCGATCCACTGGTTGAAGGTGAGGCCGGTGTTCTTGATCCCGTCGGCGATCACCTCGAGGCCCATCACGGTCGAGTAGATGAGATAGCCGAGGTAGGCCCAGACGATCGTCCAGAAGAACACGATCGTGTCGGACAGCACGCGTAGAAATGCCGGCCACCGCCGATCCGGGTAGATCTTGAGCATCATCTCCCCTCGGACGATAAGTCACCGAGGGTCTACGCGATGGCGAAGTCGACCTCGACGCTCACCTGGACGTCGATCTGGCCGACCGGCACCTGCGTCGGGGCGGAATCGGCCGCGGCGGCATAGGGATAAGGAACGCGCGTGTTCGTCGACATGTCGCTGATCTGCAGCACCTGACCGACCTTCACCCCCGCGGCAGATGCCATGGCGCTTGCCTTTGCTTTCGCATCCGCGATGGCCAATGACCGTGCTTCGGCCTGCGCCGGCTTAGGGTCGTTGAGGGTGAACGTCACGTAGATGTTGGTCGCGCCGCCTTCCTGGACGATCGCGTCGAGCGCCTTGCCGACGTTGTCAACGTTGTGCCACTTGAGCTG
>DASSLJ010000201.1:0-2858 GCA_035689585.1 Candidatus Dormiibacterota bacterium | reverse complement strand
GGCGTGATCATGGACGTCGTCACGCCCGAGCACGCCCGTATCGCACAGGATGCAGGGGCATGCGCGGTCATGGCGCTCGAGCGCGTGCCCGCCGACATCCGGAAGGAAGGCGGAGTCGCCCGCATGTCCGACCCCGAGCTGATCAAGTCGATCATGGCCGCGGTGACCATCCCGGTCATGGCCAAGTGCCGCATCGGGCATTTCGTCGAGGCTCAGATCCTCGAAGCGCTCGGCATCGATTACGTCGACGAGTCGGAAGTGCTCACGCCGGCCGACGAGGAAAACCACATCGACAAGCACCCGTTCAAGGTGCCGTTCGTTTGCGGATGCCGCGACCTCGGTGAGGCCACTCGGCGCATCGCCGAAGGCGCGGCGATGATCCGTACCAAAGGCGAAGCCGGGACCGGGAACGTCGTCGAGGCGGTGCGCCATGCGCGCGCGGTCAATGCCGGCATCCGCAAGCTGCAAGGGATGAACCACGCCGAGCTCGTGCACGAGGCCAAGCAGATCGGGGCACCGGTCGATGTGCTGGAAGAGTGTCAGAAGCTCGGCCGCCTGCCGGTCGTCAACTTCGCTGCGGGCGGCATCGCGACACCCGCCGACGCAGCGCTGATGATGCAGCTGGGCGTCGATGGCGTTTTCGTCGGGTCGGGCATCTTCAAGTCCGAGGACCCCTTGAAGCGTGCCAAGGCGATCGTCGCCGCGACGACCTACTTCGACAAGCCAGAGGTGCTGGCGGAGGTATCGGCGGGACTGGGCGAAGCGATGCGCGGTCTCGAGATCCCCGCCATCCCGAAGGACGAGCTGCTCGCTGCCCGAGGCTGGTAGCCCAAAGACCAAACCCCTCATCGGGGTCCTCGCGATGCAGGGAGCGTTCGCCGAACACATCAAGGCGCTCGAAGCTGCCGGCGCGCGCACGCGTCTCGTGCGCACGCGCGAGGACCTCGAAGGCCTCGACGGCATCGTGCTGCCTGGCGGCGAGAGCACCACGATGACGATGCTGATGGAGCGCGTCGGTCTTCTCGAGCCGCTGCGAGAAGCGATCCGCGATGGCCTGGCGACGATGGCGACGTGCGCGGGAATGATCGTGCTCGCGCGCGACATCACCGATGGAATGGCAGAGCAGAAGGGTCTTGGGCTTCTCGACATCGCCGTGCGGCGCAACGGTTACGGCCGGCAGGTCGACAGCTTCGAGTCGCCGCTACACATCGACGGCATGAACGGCAAGACGTTTCCTGGTGTGTTCATCCGTGCGCCTCTCGTCGAACGCGCAGGTGACGTCGAGGTCATGGCCGAGCACGATGGGCATCCGGTCGCCGTGAAGCACGACCGCATCCTCGCGCTCGCGTTTCATCCAGAGCTGACGGACGACCGGCGGTTGCACAAGGAGTTCGTGCGAATCGCGAGCGTGCGGTCGTGAAGGTCCGCGCCGCAGGCCTCCTCGACCTGGCGCGCATCGAGGAGATGCACCACACGTCGGAATTGAAAGTGAGCGCCGCGGCGCCTCCCGCTGCGCGGTTGTGGTCGCTGCTGAGCTCGACCCTTTCCGCGCTTCTGCCGCTGTCGCAGGAGACCTTGATGTACGTCGCCGAGGACAACGGCAAGGTGGTCGGTTTCATACAGGCTTCGGGTCAGCCGTTGAGCCTTGACCTTCGGCGTGCGCGCGTACTTCAGGTGCTCAATCTGCAGGTCGCCGAAGGCGTCGACAGCGAAGAGATCGCGCCGGCACTCGTGCAGCACCTCTGCAACCAGGCACTCGAGCGCGGCGCTCTTCGCCTGTTCGTGCGCGTGCCCGAGCGCGATCCGTTGTTGCCTGCATTCCGATTGCAGGGGTTCCGCCAGTACGCCACCGAGCAGGTCGTCTATTCGGACAAGCCCAGGCGGCGTTCGGATGAATACCCCGATGGCCTTCGCGCGTGGAAGCGTGGCGACGACCGACACCTCTATCAGCTTTATCGCAAAGTCACGCCGCAGGGAGTCTCGCAGCTGGAGGCGCCGACCTACCGCGAGTGGAGGGCGATGCACGCGACGGACCTGACCGGCGGCCATGTGGTCGATCGCGTCGAGCTCGAGGGCTGGGTCCGCATGCAGCGCGGTGGTGGCACGCGGCCGAACACGCTGCAGTTCATGGCGCTACCGGAAAACGCGCTGCCCGCCGAGCTCGCCGACTTCGGAATCTCGCTCCTCGGCGATTCCGAAACGCCGGCCTGGTCGAGCCTGCGCCACTATGATTCGCACATGATCGACGCCCTTCGCGGGCGTGGATTCAGTGTCTTGCTAACGCAGTTGTTGCTGGTCAAAGAGCTGGCGGTGAGGGTGCAGAAACCGGTCCGTGAAAAAGGACTGGTGCCGTCGTTCGGATGAGCGCCGAACGCCAACCGTTGCCGCGCGTTGCCAACTGGGACGAGGAGATCGAGCTGCTCGCTCGCGCGCTCCCACCCGACCTGGCGCGCGCGCTGCATGAACGCATCGATCCACGCGAGCTGCTGGAGATCGTCCTTGATCTCGGCCGCGAGCCGGAGGCGCGAGTGCCCGGCCGCGAGGTCTTGCTCGCCGATCATCCTGTCTCGGCATCGGACCTCGACCACGTCGAGAACAACGTTGGCCAGTTCAGCGACGACAACCGCGCCGGCATCGAGCGGACGCTCCACCGCGTGTCGGCGATCCGCAATCGTTCGGGCCGCATCGTCGGACTGACGATGCGCGTCGGCCGCGCCGTCACCGGGACGGGCGAGATCATCCGCGACATAGTCGTCTCGGGCCAGAGCATCCTTCTGCTCGGCCGTCCGGGCATCGGCAAGACGACGATGCTGCGCGAGTGCGCGCGCCTGCTTGCGGACGAGCTGCGCAAACGCGTT
>DASSLJ010000200.1:0-12380 GCA_035689585.1 Candidatus Dormiibacterota bacterium | reverse complement strand
AGGCGCAGAAGACGATGGTCACGGCGAAATGGGGAAAGATGGTGTTCCTGTCGTCGACGTCAGCGCTCGGCAACCGCGGCCAGACCAACTACTCGACGGCGAAAGCGGGACTTCAGGGCATGGCGCGCACGCTGGCCATCGAGCTCGGGCCCTTCAACGTCAACGTCAACGCCGTCGCGCCCGGGTTCGTCGAGACGCGCATGACGCACGCGACGGCGGAGAGGATGGGGATCGATTACGAAGCGTTCAAGCTCGGCGCGGCGTCGCAGATCCCGCTGCGGCGCGTCGGCCAGCCCGACGACATCGCGTCGGTGATCGCGTTTCTCTGCAGCGACGAGTCGAGCTTCGTCTCCGGACAGACCATTTACGTGCGGGGTGGCCCCTAGCAAGGTCTGCGGCCCGAGTTCGTTCAGTCTTGTTAATGGGCCGGCTACTGGGACAGGTCAGGCGACGTTTCGGAGTGCGAACTGGTGTTCGTCGACGAAGCCTTTGGAGGCCGAGTCCGCGAATACGAATTGAACTTGGACCCGACGAGGGGTTTGTTCCCGCTTCGCTTCCAATTAGTAGCCATCCTGGGTTGACCCGGCCGACGAAGGTCTGTTAGGGTGCCTAAGTCTTCTGGGGGATTCGTCCGGCGCGGGCGGATTCACGAACTTTAGGGGTAGGCATTGCGAGTTAATCGTTACCTGACCCATGCCGTCGTTCTCGGAATAGCGGTAGCGATGTCGAGCTATGCGGCAATGGATCGGCATTTTCCGACGACGCTGACGGCTCGGTTGGGCCCGGTCAACGCGGAAGCGGTGGTCGTCGCGGAGGGCGGCGCGTACGGCGACGTGTCGCTCGGCCGCTACAGCACGATCATCAAGCCGGTCGCGATCCCGAACTCGGCGCCGATCTCGCATTCGGCCGTCTTGTACACGGTGGCGCCAGGCGAGACTCTTTCGTCAATCGCCGCGAAATACCACGTGAGCGTGGAGGAGATTCGCTGGTCGAACAGCAACCTCTACTCGAGCGACACCGTCGCGACCGGCGATCAGATCGTCATCCCGCCGGTGCACGGAGTCGTCGTCTCGACGAAGGCGTCGGACACCGTCGACACTCTGGCGACGAAGTACGCGGTCGATCCGCAGACGATCATCGACTTCAACCGCTTGCGCTCGTCGCAACTCGTGGCCGGCATGACCCTGGTCATCCCTGGTGGCAAGGGTGGCGCGTTCCCGCCGCCGCCTGCGCTGAACCAGATCATGCACACGGGAATCTCGTCGAACTTCCCGGTGGTCGTGCTGAACTGCTGCCTCGGTCCGTACGTGAACAACAAGTTCCCCGTCGGATGGTGCACGTACTACGTTGCGACCAAGCGCAACGTGACGTGGAACGGTGACGCGGGTTACTGGTACCAGAACGCGTCGGCGCAGGGCTACTCGGTCGGACCGACGCCCAAGCCGGGCTCGATCATGGTCACGTGGGAGTCGTGGGCGGGTCACGTTGCATACGTGGAGTCCGTAAATCCCGACGGGTCGTGGGTGGTCACCGAGATGAACTGGGTGGCGTTTGACGTGATCGACCAGCGCACGATCAAGCCGGGTCAGCTGGGCTCGAAGCTCGTCGGGTTTATCTACTAAGCAGCTCGGCGGCCGGCTCCGTTTCTCCTCGTCTCGCCCAGTCTTCTTCCATTCTTCGTGTGTCTTTCGCGACCGTTCTCAGACCGGTGGCGGCGGCGATGGCGGCGGCGATCAACAGCGTCGGGCTGGTGAAAAGCAGTGCGGCCTGCATGTTCTGGTGAAGGTGGTCTGACAGCACGCCGACGTCGTAGGGCGAGTGTGAGTCGCCGGCGATGTGCGAGACGAAGAGCAGCAACGTGACCGAGCTTGCTCTGAGCGCAGGGCTCACCACGTTTTGCGCGACTGCGGTGAACGGGCCCTGGTAGAGGTAGAGGCAGATCACGGTCAGGAAGAAGAAGGGCACAAAGACGGGCAGCTGCGGGCTGACGATCGCGACTGTGATCAGGATTGCGCCGGCGATGAATCCCACGATGCCGACCTCGAGGTGCGCTCTTGGGTTGTTGATGGCGCGGCGGTCGGCGATCCATCCGCCGGCGAGAATCCCGACCAGGCCGCCGGCGACGATCACGCCGCCCGCGAGCAAGCCCGCGGTGCCGGACGACATGTCAAATCGTCGCTGCAAGTAGGTCGGCAGCCAGAACGCGTTCGAGGCGAGGACGAAGTACAGCAGCGTCTGCGCGAGGATCGTCGCGCGGAGCGTGGGGATCTTCAGGAGCTCGACGAATTTGCCCACGCTCGCCTCTGCGGTTTTGGCGACAGCTTTGCCGGCTTGCTCGGCCGCGCCACGCAGCGGCTCGCGCATCGTGAACGCAAGCAACGCGAAAACCAGGCCCGGCACTGCGGCGAAGAAAAATGCCGCGCGCCATCCAAGCTTTTCGGCCACGATGCCGCCGCCCGCGTAGCCGACGGCGATGCCGACCGTCGCGCCGGCGCCCCAAACGGCCATCACTGTGGAGCGCTGCTCCTTGGGGAAGTAGTCGCTCAGGAGGCTGGTTCCGGCGGGGTAGTAGCTCGCCTCGCCGATGCCGACGATGCCGCGGGTGAGGAAGAGCTGGACGTAGTTTCGGGCGAATCCCGTGAGCAGGGTGGCGATGCTCCAGATGGCGACGCCGACACCGATCACGGTCTTCCTGGCGCCGCGGTCACCCCACAATCCGAACGGCACGGCGGCGATGGCGTAGACGAGCAGAAAGGCGCTGCCGAGGAAGCCGACGGCGGCGTCGGAGATGTGCAGCTCCCTCTGGATGCTGGGCGCGACGGACGCGCCGATGTAGCGGTCCATGTAGTTGAGGAAGTTGATCCCGACCATGACCGCGAGGACGTAGCGCGCGTAGGGTTTGGTCGCTCGCATCTCGGGGGGAATTATGAGGTTGGCCTAAACTAGGCCTCTCCCCGAGGTTCCCTCTTACGTCTCTGTGGGTCGGCTGGGCATTGGCGAGCTCAAGTGGCTGTAAACCACCCGCGAAAGCTGTGGGGGTTCAAATCCCTCCCGGCCCACCAATGACTCGGGTCCGCAATTCAGCCATTAACACCAAGCGGGTTCCCGCCGGTTCGACTGGCGGTCTGTAAAACCGCCGCGAAAGCTTTGGGGGGTTTGAACTCCTCCCGGCCACCAGCCTCTAGACGCGCCGCAATATCCGACCGGCGTCGCTGGTGTCAGGTCAACGGCAGGCCTGACCGGGTAACCGCCGCGATCAGGGCCTCGAGTGATCCCGAGGCCGGCAGCGAGGCCAATGCCTCCGCGATCGCATCCAGTTGACCCGGGCTATAGATGTCGACGGTCAGGCGCGAGACCTTCTCACGCAACTCCTCGGCGCTGAAAGGATTGCCCGGTTCGCCCTTCGGCTCATCCACCCGCTCGGTCAGTGTGCGGCCGTCGACGGTCTGGATTTCGACCCAGCAACGCCACTGGTCGGGATAGTGCCGGTCAAGCTCGGGGTCGACGATGCACGAGACAGCATTCATCAGGCGCTGCATCTCCGGATCACTGTTTCGCACCGGCGAGAACGCACTCGGGTCGGCGTTTCCTTCGACCAGTGCGACCGCCACGCTGTACGGAAGGCTGAACTGGGCATCTACCACTGACGAGGGATGGCGTTTTTGCTCCGGCGGATTCCAGATCAACGTCGGGGCAGCGCTGACCACGCCGACAACGACGCTCTTCACGGCATCTGGCACGAGTTCCGAGCGCGTGCGGAGTGCCACAACACAGTCGATCGGGCCCTGGTTGTAGCGGCAGCACCCATGCGCTTTGATGCTCGTGTTCCGGATTTCAAGCCGGTCCACGCCCAGACCATCGAGCAATCGCGAAGGGTGCGGCTCCTCCGAATATCCGGCCAGAAAACCATGCGGTCCTCCCAACCCATCGACAGGACCGCGAAACCCTGCCTCGACCAACTGCGCCGCGAGCAATCCGTTCCGAACCGCAAGCCCGGGATGCAGGCGCTTGGTCCACGCACCGTCGCTGAGGAACTCCAGGCTTCCCGCCGCCATGGTGCACGCGACGCCGACCGCCTCCGCTGCGAGGCCCGCGGAAAGGCCCATGATCCGCGCTGCGGTCGCGGCCGCGGCCACGTGTCCGACAGTCGCGGTGGGGTGAAAGTGCCGGCGGTAGTGCGCTGCCGGATCGACGGCGCGGCCAACCCGGCACATCACCTCGTATCCGGTCACAACGCCGTCGACGAATCGCGAGGGCGAAGCACCGCTCAAAACCGAAGCTGCGAGCGCCGCCGGAAACACCACCACGCCGGGGTGCAGCGAAGCGCCGGAATGCGTGTCGTCGAACTCGAGGCAGTGACCGGCTACCGCATTCGCGAAAGCCGCATCAGCGGCCGCAGCTGAAAGCTCGGTGCCGATCACGGGCAGTGTCGGTCCGTGCACGGGTGCGATCATGCGTTGAACCACCCGCGCCGTGTCGGTCTGTGCACCCGCCGCGGTCACCCCGATGTGGTCGAAGAGCAACGACCGGAGCGCGGCGAGGTCGTCTTCGCCGGCGCGAAGCGCCCAGACCGCATCGATGAAATCGCGCGTCAGCGAGCGCGCCGTCAATCGTCCTCGGCCTGAATCGGCCGTTCCGGCTCGGGAAATGCAGAGATCGATTCGGCGGCCGACCGCTTGTGGACCAGGATCGTGCGCCTGAATGTGATGACTTCCTTGCCGTGCTGGTTCAGGCCTCGAGTCTTCACCGTCACGATTCCCGCGTTCGGCCGCGACCGGCTCTCGCGCTTCGACAGGACGACGGTCTCCGCCCACAGCGTGTCTCCGATGAAGACCGGGTGAGGCAGCTTCACCTCATCCCACCCGAGATTCGCGATGACGTTCTGACTGATGTCGCTCACCGTCAGTCCCGTGATCAGCGCGAGTGTGTACGTCGAGTTGACCAGGATCTGGCCGAACTCCAAGCGGCGCGCGTACTCGACGTTGAAGTGCGACTGCTGCGTGTTGAGGGTCAGCATCGTGAACAGGTTGTTGTCTGACTCGGTCACCGTCTTCCCGAGCGCGTGCCGGTAGACGTGGCCGACCTCGAAGTCTTCAAAGAATGCGTTTGTCATGCGAGCTCCTCGAGAACCTCGGCCGTGTGCTGCCCCACGCGTGGCACCGCGCCGAGCAAGTGAGCCATGCCGCCGATGTTGAACGGGTCGGCGAGGACCTTGACCGGCCCTGCTTCGCTGTCCACATCGAGCCACCGTCCGCGCGCGGTCAGCTGAGGATGCGCGGCGAGCTCGGCGACGGTGTTCACGTGACCGTAAGGAACATCGGCACGGGCAAGCCGCGCCTCGACCTCTGCGGCGGTCCAGCGCGCGAGGGTCTGCTCGATGATCGGTTCGAGCTCGTGGCGGTTGCGGACGCGGAGCTCGTTACTGATAAAGCGCGGATCACGCGCAAGCTCCGGCCGGTCGAGCACGCCCTCGCACAGTCGCACCCACTGGCTCTCGTTCTGCACCGCAAGGTTGACCAGGCCGTCGCGCGCCGGGTACGGGCCGTACGGCGCGATCATGTTGTGGCGCATCCCTTCGCGCAGCGGCGCGTGGCCGGAATAGATCTGGTGATAGAGCGGAGGCATCATCCACGCAGCCAGACACTCGAGCATCGAGATGTCGATGAGCTTGCCTTCGCCGGTGCGCGTCCGCTCGTACAGCGCGGCGAGGATGCTCGAGAACGAATACATCCCGGCGCAGATGTCGGCGATCGAGACGCCCACCTTCGCCGGCTGCTCCGGCGTCCCTGTCACCGCGAGCACTCCGGCCTCGCCCTGCAGCAGCAGGTCGTACGCCTTGCGCTCGCGATATGGACCGTCCATGCCGTAACCGGAGATGGCGCAGCTGATTAGCGAAGGCCAACGCGAGTGGATCTCCACCCAGCCGAGGCCGAGGCGATCGACCGCGCCAGGGCCGAGGTTGTGGACGAACACGTCCGCGCGTGCAAGTAGCGCGTGCATGACACGAGCGCCACTGGACGACTTGAGGTCCAGCTCCACGCTGCGTTTACCGCGGTTGAGCCAGACGAAATACGCGGACTGCCCTTTGACCACCGAGTCATAGCGGCGCGCGAAATCGCCCTCGCCAGGCCGCTCGAGCTTGATCACGTCCGCACCGAGGTCCGCCAGGTGCTGCGTGCACAGCGGCCCCGACACCGCCTGCTCGAGCGCAACCACGCGCACACCGGTGAGTGGCGCCAAGATCAGTACGACCTCGGAAGACCCAGCACGTGCTGAGCTACGTAGGCAAGCACCAGGTTGTTGTTGATCGGCGCGACCTTGTAGAGCCGAGTCTCGCGGAACTTCCGCTCGACGTCGTACTCGCTCGCGAAACCGTAGCCGCCGAACGTGTCGACGCAGGCATTGGCCGCCTCCCACGCCGCGTCCGCCGCAAGCAGCTTGGCCATGTTCGCCTCGGCGCCGCACGGCTCATTCGCATCGAACAGTTCCGCCGCCTTCCAGCGCATCAGGTCCGCGGCCTCGACGTGCGCGTGTGCGAGCGCGATCGGGAACTGCACGCCCTGGTTGGCGCCGATCGGGCGGTCGAACACCACGCGGCTCTTCGCGTACCCGACCGCGCGCTCGATGAACCAGCGCCCGTCGCCAGTGCTCTCCGCGGCGATCAGAATCCGCTCGGCGTTGAGCCCGTCGAGCAGATAGCGGAACCCACCGCCCTCGTCGCCGACGAGATTTTCCGCGGGCACGACAAGGTCGCGGATGAACAGCTGCGTCGTGTGATGGTTGAACATCACCTTGAGCGGCCGGATCTCGATCTGGCCGGCCGCGACCGCCTCGCGAAGAGCAACGATGAAGATCGACAGTCCGTCAGTCTTGTTGACGACACTGTCGTAAGGCGTCGTGCGCGCGAGCAGCAGCAGTAGGTCCGAGTGCTCGGCGCGGGAGATGAACACCTTCTCGCCGTTGATCCGATACGTTTCCCCGACGCGGACCGCGGTGGTCTCGATACGCGTGGTTTCCGATCCCGAGTTCGGCTCGGTGATGCCGAACGCTTGCAGCCGCAGCTTGCCGGTGGCGATCTGCGGCAGGTAGCGTCGTTTCTGATCCTCGCTGCCGTGGCGAAGCAGCGTGCCCATCACATACATCTGCGCGTGGCACACCGCCGCGGTGCCGCCAGAGCGGTTGACCTCTTCGAGAATGACGCTCGCCTCGCGGATGCCGAGCCCCGCGCCTCCATACTCGACCGGGATCAGCGCGCCGAGCCAGCCGGCCTTGGTCAGCGCCTCGACGAACTCTTCGGGATATGCCTGCCGCGCATCGAGGTCTCGCCAGTATTCTCCGCTGTAGTGCGCGCACAGTTGCCGCACCGCGCTCCGCAGGTCCTGGTGCCGGTCGGTGGCCACCACGGACTTGATGCTATCCAGTCCCATATATAAGGAAGAGATGAGGCCACGGCGCTCTGTCCTGTCGATGCCGGCCGACCGTCCGCGCTTTCATGACAAGGCGCAGGCCATCGCGGCCGACGAGCTCATCTTCGACCTCGAGGATTCCGTCGTCGCAGGCGCCAAGGATGCGGCGCGAGACCAGATGGTCGAGAGCCTGCGCAAGTTTGCCTATCCGGGCAAGACTGTCGCGATCCGCGTCAACGCCGTGGGCTCGCCATCGTTCGACGCGGACATAAAGGCGGCATTGGGCTGCACCCGCGCCGACTCGCTTGTGATCCCAAAGGTCGGCTCGCCGGCCGAGGTGCGGGAGCTGGAGGTCCTGCTTTCAAAGGCCGGCCGGCCGCTTGCCCTCGAGCTGCAGATCGAGAGCGCCTCCGGCCTCGAGCACGCAGGCGAGATCGCGGCGGCGTCCGAGCTGGTCGAGGCACTCCACTTCGGCCCCTTCGACCTGGCCGCCACGCTGGGCGCCTCGGTCGCAGGCACGGAGATCCCAGACGAGATTTACGTCCACGGCCTGATCCGCACGCTGGTCGCCGCCCGAGCCGCTGGGCGCCAGGCGGTCGACGGCCCCTTCACCGATCTCCATGATGCGGCCGGCCTGGAACGCTCGGCGCGACGCGCCGCGCGCCTTGGCTGCGATGGCAAGTGGGCGATCCACCCTGACCAGGTCGCCGCCATCAATCAGTCATTCACTCCGGAGCCGGCGGAGCTCGACCGGGCCAAGAGCGTCCTCCGCGCCTACGAGCGCGCGGTGGCCGAAGGTCGCGGCGCGGTCACGCTCGACGGCGAGATGCTTGACGAGGCGACCAGGCGCTGGGCCCAAGGCATCGTCGCGAGGGCCCGATGATCCTTTCATAATCTCTCCGCCATGAGTCTGGGTCCACCCACATCGGGCCATGTCTCGCCAGACGGGAAATGGTGGTGGGACGGCTCCAAATGGGTGCCGATGCCCGCAACCGGCGCGCCGGCGCTCGTCCCAGCGCAGGCCGCACCAAGCCCGCCGTCTTATCAGCAGACAGCAGGCACCCCGGCTGCCGTCTTCGTGTACGGGCCTCGAACCAACAGCGCCGCCGTGGCCTCTCTGGTGTTCGGAATCATCTCGTGGTTTGTCTGCCCTGTCGTCGGCGGCGTATTGGCGGTCGTCTTCGGGCATGTCGCAAGGGGCCAGATCCGCCAGTCAGGAGAAAGCGGTGGCGGTCTGGCAATCGCCGGCCTGATCCTGGGTTACTTCCACCTGGCCGCGGCCCTCATCGTCGGATTCATCTGGCTGGTGATTGTGGGCGGGACGTTTGCGGCGATCGGGGCGATCGGGCATCTGCCGACCCCTTCGCCATAGTCCAGCGGGATAAGCAACTCGCATGCGACTGCCTGGCAAAGGATCCATGCGTCGCTTCCGAAACGTAAACAGGCTCTGATCCTCGCCCACCCGAAACTTTTTCCCCACACACTGCTGTAACTCAGTACACTTGGGTTCCCTCAGGGGGAAATTGGGATTGCCCACCCAATCTCCAGAGGGTTTCATTGGAGGAGCGCGTGGTAGGCCTGGGTTTTCCCAAGGTGGAAGGTTCCCAGGCTGTGGGGGACGAGGGATCTAGAGAGGCGATTCTCGCCGCTGTCGAGGCTTGGCCAGGACACCTTGCCCGAGAGCTGCATGACCTCGTCGCTCAACCTCTGATCACGCTCGTGCTCGAGCTGAACGATTTTCGCGTCCACGGCGGCCTCGACTCGGACGATGCGAGAACCGAGGTCGCGCACTTCGAGGAGTCCGCGCGGATGATCCTGCGGAACACACGCGAGATGCTCGTCGACCTCCGAGGTCAGGGCGAGATCCGCCTCAACTTCCGCGAGGTCCTGAAAAACGAACTCATCCGCAACAACGGCAAAAACGGCAGTCACGCGAAGATCACTCCGACCCTCCAGGTCTCCACGACCTGGCCGGAGCGCATCAACGGCTGGGCCGCCTTCAACCTCCTGCGCATCGTCCAGGAAGCGATCGCTAACGCGACCCGCCACGGCCGGGCGAGCCGGATCGACATCATCCTCAGCACCAGCACCGATGACCACGCGGTCCTCGTCGTGCTCGACGATGGCACCGGTGTTGGCGACGCCCCGCAGGGGATCGGCATCGCCGGGATGCAGGAGCGCTCCGTCATCCTGGGCGGCAAGTTCTCGATCGAGCCGAGCATCACGGGCGGCACCCGGATCGAAGTCCGAATTCCGATCCAGCGGCTCTATTGAAAGCGGCGCCGGCGCCGATCCGAGTTCTGGTCGCGGACGACCACCGTCTCTTCCGCGCCGGCCTCGCGCGAATGCTTGCTTCCGACCCGAGATTCGAGGTCGTGGGTGAAGCAAAAGACGGGGCAGAGGCGATCGACATGACGCTCGACCGCAAACCAGACGTCGTCCTGATGGATCTGCAGATGCCGCGCGTGACGGGCGTCGAAGCGGTGAAGAGGTTGAAGACCGACGCGCCCGAGGTGCGCAGCGTCGTCGTCAGCGCGTACGCCGACGGCCGCATGATCGAGGAAGCGATCGCCAACGGCGCGACGGGATTTGTGAGCAAGGACGTCGAGCTCGAAGAGGTGGCGGCAAAGATCATCGAGGTCGCGGCCGCAAGGCGCGTCAAGACCTCCGCCCGAGGCGCGACGCTTTCGAGCCGCGAGGCATTTGTGCTCCGCCAGGTCGCGGTCGGCCTGTCCAACAAGCAGATCGCGCGGCGCCTGGGCATCAGCGAGAAGACCGTTCGCAATCATCTGAGCCGCGTGTTCGGCAAGCTTCGCGCGACCAACCGCACAGAAGCGGTGATGAACGCGATCCGGATCGGGATCCAGCTCTTCTAACCGGCAACAGGGAAGGGGCCCGCCTCCGGCAAGGCGGACCCCCCTTCCCCTCACCGACGCACAGATCCGCCCGATTACGGGTGAACCTGCTCACGCCCGACCCTAACCGCGGATTGATGCGGGCTCAATAGGTCATTCGTCCCACATCGCACGCACCGAGCACGGAGATTGGGACAAATGTCACATTGCCGGCGCCTCGGGTCCTGACTAAGGTGACACCCGAACCACATATGGGTGGTGGGAGGTGATCGCACGCCGGCAAGTGCTGTCGCGCCCGTATCCGCGGATGCAAGGCAGCGTCTGATGATTCCGCACGCCGCGGGGCCCGCCGCGGTGCTGAAAAGCGATGTGGCTTACGCCGGTTTCTGGCGTCGCTTCGTCGCGTACCTCATCGACGCCACCTTCCTCTTCGGCGTGCAGAGCCTGATCGCGCTCGGCGTGCTGATGGTGACGCCGTACGACCTGCAGTCGCTGCTGAACATCGCGCCGGTGAGCGCGGCAGTCGCGTGGGCGTACTTCATCCTGATGGAGAGCTCGCCGGCGCGCGGGACGCTCGGCAAGATGGCGCTGAACCTCTACGTCGGCGACGCCCACGGCGACCCGATCTCCTTCCGCAGGGCAGCCGCGCGCAACCTGCTGAAGATCATCTCCTGGCTTTTGCTCGGGTTTGGTTTTGTCGCCGCCGCGTTCAGCCCGAAAAAGCAAGCGGTGCACGACCTGCTCGCGGGCACGCTCGTGCTTCGCCACGTCCGGTATTTCGCGATTGGCCCCGAGGCGCCGACCGAGCCCGGTGATCACTGGGACGGGGCGCGTTGGGTCGCATCAGTTCCACCGATGGAGAACTCATAAGAAATGGCCGCTATCGCTCAGAGTCAACCCCGACCGGTACCTCCGAAAGGATCAAGTCCAGCGCAAGGCCTACGCACGCCGATGTTCGTCTTCGGCGTGGCGCTTTCGCTGCTTGCCTTTCTGATCATGTTCGCCTTTGGCATCGTCTACGCCGGCAGGTCGCAGACAGGTGCGACGGTCCACGTCATCGCCGCCGCGCGCGATATCGACGCCCGTGAACCGATCACGCTCGACATGCTCACGACCAGCGCGTTTCCCGCGAACACGCTGCCCGCCGGCAAGACGTACACGAGCCTGACCCAGCTCGTCGGGTTTGCGGCCGTCGTTCCCATCTACAAGGGCGAGGCCATCACCGACAACCTCGTCACGAACTCGGACCAGATCTCGCCAAGCCAGTCGTCGTACCTGCCGATCCCCAAGGGCTATGTCGCCATGACGCTGCCCACGAGCGAGCAGCAGGGCGTCGCGGGCTACATCGCGCAGGGGGACTACATCGACGTGATCGCCACCGTCAACACCCAGCAGTTCTCGCCGGTCAATCCGCGCTCGGTGGCCAAGACCGTCCTCACGAACCTTTACGTGCTTCGCGTCGGCCCGCAGACGGTGGTTCCTCGCCAGGGTCAGCCGCAGGGCGTGAGCAGCAGCATCACGGTCGTCATCACGCAGTGCGATGCCGAGTACCTCGACTGGCTCCTCCAGAACGCCACGTTGAAGTACACGCTGCTCTCGTATCACGACTATCAGACCGTCCCGGGTTGCTCGAACGACACGGCGCCCGGATTGATCGGTCCGACTCAAGTCGACGGCCGATGGGGCTTCACGAAAGGTAGCTAGACAGATGCGACCGCGGCTCCACGAGGGAGGGTTGGATTCGGTGGCGCCCCGTCCAGGCCAACGGACGGGGAAGCGCCACCACGTCGCGTGGCCGAGCTATCACGACATGGTCTCGCGGCTCAGCGTGCTCGAGCGCGCGCCGGTGTTCTTCAGCTTCGAGGACACGACGCTGCGCGGGCTCGCGCGAAGGCTGCGACGCGTCCACGTGCCGGCGGGGGAGATGGTGCTTTACCAGGGCGAGCCGGGCGACACCATCTTCTTCGTCGAACGCGGCCGCTGCCGCGTGGTCGTCGAGAAGCCGCCCGGCGCGGTCACCGTCGCCGTCCTGACCGAAGGCGACTTCTTCGGCGAGACCGCGTGCCTCCTCAGCCGTCCCCAGCAGGCGTCCGTCTACGCGCAGACGGACTGCTTCCTG
>DASSLJ010000199.1:0-2428 GCA_035689585.1 Candidatus Dormiibacterota bacterium | reverse complement strand
GAATCTTTTACTGCGCGACGCCGCCTTCGACGTACCAGACGATCACCCTTCAGCTCCAGGCCGCGAACCTCAACAAAGGCGACGGCTGGCACCGCATCGTGGTCGAGAAGCCATTTGGCACCGACCTGCAGTCCGCGCGCGAGCTCACGGCCACGCTGCAGAAGGTCTTTCCCGAGGACTCGGTCTACCGCATCGACCACTACCTCGGCAAGGAGACGGTCCAGAACATCCTGGCGTTCCGGTTTGCGAACTCGATCTTCGAGCCGGTGTGGAACACGAACCTCATCGACCACGTGCAGATCACGGTCGCCGAGGAGATCGGAATTGAAAACCGGGGCGCGTACTACGACGGGGCGGGCGCGCTGCGCGACATCATCCAGAACCACGGCCTGCAGCTCATCACGCTCACCGCCATGGAGCCGCCGCTGGCCTTCGAATCGAACGCCGTGCGCGACGAGAAGGTCAAGGTCCTCCGCTCCATCCGGCCGCTGATCGGCGAGGACATCGAGCAGTCGACCGTGCGAGGCCAGTACACGAAGGGTTGGGTGCTCGGTGAGCAGGTTGTGGGATATCGCGAAGAGAAGAATGTCGCACCGGACTCGCAGACCGAGACCTATGCCGCGCTACGTCTATACATCGACAACTGGCGGTGGGCCGGCGTGCCTTTCTACATCCGCGCGGGAAAGCGTTTGCCCAAGCGCGTGACCGAGATACGGATCCAGTTCAAGCGGCCGCCGCATCTCACGTTCGGGCGAGAGGCGATGAAGGAGGTCGATCCCAACGCGATCACGCTGCGCATCCAGCCAGAGGAAGGCATCTCGCTGAAGTTCGGCGCCAAGGTGCCGTCGGCAGGATTGCGGATCCGCAGCGTGACGATGGACTTCCAGTACGTGACGTCCTTCCTGATCGAGGCGCCCGAGGCTTACGAGCGGTTGCTGCTCGACTGCATGATCGGCGATCCGACTTTGTTCGTTCGAGCCGACGCCGTGGAAGAGGCCTGGAAATTGATCGACCCGATCGAGGCGTCGTGGCGCGCTGGACGACCGCCGCTGGAGATGTACGCGGCCGGCACGTGGGGACCTGACGCGGCGGCGCAGCTGCTTCAGGCCGATGGACGAGAATGGCACAGACCGTAAGCGCCTGGCAGGCTGAAGGCACGACGGTCGCCGACGTGATGAACGCGCTCGCCGAGATCCGATACAAGTTCGCGCGCGCGGAAGCAGGCGACGACGAGCATCTGCACCCGCGCAACTGCGTGATGACCTTGATCGGTGTTGCGCCCAACGATCACACGGAGACGATCGCCATGCGCACGACGCAGGCGATTGGCATGCAGCATCCCGCGCAGGCGATCGTGATCCGCGAACATGCACCGCTGCGCGCGGGCAATCTGGACGCAGTGATCACGACGGACGTGCGCCGGCCGGAGATGGCATGCGCGGTGGAGTGCGAGCTGCTGACGCTTCGCGTGCGTGGTCCGGCGGCGGATCACTTGGCCGCCTTTTTGGATCCGCTTTTGGTGAGCGGAGTGCCGACGTACCTGTGGTGGCTCGGCACGCCCCCGTTCGGCACGTCCGAGCTGCTCGAGGCGCTGCGCGTCTGCGATGGATTGGTCGTCGACTCGGCACTGTTCGATTCGCCGTTTCACGCCTTCGGTCGCATGTCGTCGATGCTCAAGCTGACGCATCACCGTTTGGGCCTTGGTGACCTGCAGTGGGCGCGGCTCCGGCCGTGGCGTGAGTCGATCGCGCAGTTCTTCACGCCGCAGGAGCGTCGCGGATTTCTGGCCGGCATCTCCGAGGTTGGCGTCGACTACGCGGGCGAGGGGCGGGGAAACCGCATCGTGGCCTCGCTGCTGACGGGGTGGATGGCGTCGGCGCTGGGTTGGAAGCTGCAGCGCGCAACCGGCGGCACGGGCGGCGTGGTGGTGGCTCTTTACTCCGCAGGCGGCAGGTCGGTCGAAGTCGAGTTTCGCTCGGTGCCCAAGGAGGGTCTTGTTCCGGGCGAGCTTTCCGCGGTACGCATCGCGGGCGTATCGCATGGCACGACGTACCGGTTGGGCGTCCATCACAATCCGGAGCGATCACGCTCGTGGTCGATTGATTTTCCCGAGCGCCGGCGGCAGGACACGGGGCGGGTGCTCCTGATGCTGATCGAGATCGGCGAGGGCGAGCCGCTCCGGCACGTGCAGCAGCTGGAGCCGGAGGACGAGGGGTCGCTGCTATTGGATCTGCTGTCGACGGGCACGCATGACGAGGTGTTCAACCGCTCGCTCGCGGCCGCGGCTGAGCTGATGGAGAAGTTCTGAGCGAGTTCGTCGTCCTGGCTTCGGCCGAGGAAGTTGCCGAGGCAGCGGCCGCCGAGATCGCTGAGGCGTTGGTCTCGGGCGGGTCGCTGGTCCTGACGGGCGGCACGTCCCCCCGCCGGA
>DASSLJ010000198.1:0-2699 GCA_035689585.1 Candidatus Dormiibacterota bacterium | reverse complement strand
TTCTGGCGCACCCAGTGTCAGACCCGCGGAGGGACGGTGCACGGCGTCGGATGGCTGGCCGCGGAGCTCGACTTCGACGCGATCGAGGTGGAGAACGCCACGCCGGGCTTCTACGTCTTCAATCAGCTTGCGCGCCGGTTGAACACGGGCATCGAGCGCGCAGAGGTCGGCGGGTCGGACGCGCACATCCTCGATGCGGTCGGTCGTGCGTTCACCGAGTTCTCCGGCCGCACGCCGAAGGCCCTGCGGACCGCGATCGAAAACGGCACGACGTCGGCGGGCCGGACACGCTATCGCGCGGTGGGTTTGATGCGCTACGCGGCGTGGGGATTCAACCACGAGAGGTACGTCGCGGTAGTCTGACCGGGCCGGGGGGTTGCCGCCGGAGGGGTCGCGCCCGCTTAGCTCAGCGGACCAGAGCATCTGTCTTCGGAACAGAGGGTCGGGGGTTCGAATCCCTCAGCGGGCACTTCCTCAATCGTCGACGAGCACCCGCCACCTTTGAACCCCCTCTTCTGGCGCGGGCCTCGGCTGGACCTGTGTGCCGACGGGTGGCGGGCAACATGGCCAACGGGTGGACAGGGTCCGTCTTGTTGGGACAAATGTCCCACGCAAGTTGCGGGCGCTACGCGCCTTATGCAGCTTGTATGGGCAAGCTGCGCCAACTGTTCGGTCGCGTGCGGCGAACCGAGCCGACCTGCTGCGAAGAGTGCCGTCGCGCCGCGCGCGCGCAGCCGATGGTCGACAAGCAGAGCCCCCTACGCCCGAAAACGACGGATCAGTAAGATCGGCCCGCGGCGGCCGTCGCGACAGACGCGGGAACCTCCACCACCTCGACGTTCGCGCCCTCGACCTCGGTGTCGATGATGTCTTCGACCAGCCCGTCGAGATGGTCGGCGATGCGATGAATCTCCGATGCAAGCCGCCGGACTTCCTCGGCGTCGTGGCGCTCGGCATCGCGGATTCGCGTGCTGAACCTGCGGACGTCGGCGAGCGCGGCCTTGAACTCGCGGTTGAGGGTCGTGTGCGACGACTGGATCTCCGTGAGCATCTCGAGGAACTCGCGCCGCTCGAGCAGCATGTTGACGGTCAGCAACACGGCGAGGGCGACGGTCATCGCCGGCTGGAAGATGCCGGCCTCGTGATGCGTGACCGCGGTGTAGAAGTCTCCGCCGGCGGCGGTGAGCAACGTCATCCAGGGAAGGGCCAGCTGCCACAGGTCGAGCGGCGCCTGGGTGACCGCGGCCTTGGCCGGTGCTTCGGGATAGACGGCCGCGAGCGCAATCAGCAGGAAGCCCGCGAACCAGCCCGTGTTGAGCACGCTTCCCACCGCGCCGTACGCGTTCTGCGCCGTGAGATACGCGAACGCGCTGTCGGCGATCGAGTACGCGGCGACGCCGCAGAGAAGAAATGCCATCCGGCCCTTCTGCTGGCCGGTCGCGCGACGGATGGCCAGGATCAGAACCGTGCCGATGAGGATGTCGCCGACCGGATATGCAAGGCCGACGAGCTTGCTCGCCAGGTTTTCGCCTGCGTCCCAGACGAGGTTGAGACCGAAGCCCCACGCGGTCGACGTCAGCGCGATGGCGACGATGAGGCCGTCGAACCAGACTCGCCACCTCGATGAGGTTCCTCGCGCGTCACCCCAGAACGCGCGAAGGCCGGCTACCGCGAATGGGACCGCGGTGAGAAATCCGACGTCCGGCAGGCCCGGCGACGGCACCGGCTGCTGGAGGAAGACTTCGTAGACCGTCCATGCCCACTGCCCGGCCGACCACAATCCCGCGGACACGCCCATCAGCGCCCAGCCAAGCCGGTTTCTGCCTTGCGCCCGCGTGGCGGCCCAGACGCACGCGGCGGAGGCCACGGCTGCGGAAAGGGCTTCGCCGATGTCGTCGATCGCGACCACGGTCGTCGTGCCGAAGACGACGGTCTTGAGGATGTACGCGTAGACGACCGCGGCGACCGCGACAGCTCCAACGGCAAAGGCGAAAGTCCGGTGGCGATTGTCGACTGAGATCAAGGCGGTCATGGCGCAGCGAAGTTAAGCAGCAGGCGACGCTAATTCATCCCCTTATCCGCAAGACTTTTGTCGAGCTGTCACGCCACGTCGTCTTGCTTCGCGGGATCAACCTGGTCCGAACGAACCGGATCTCGATGCCGCGGCTGCGTGCGGCGCTCGAGCAAGAAGGGTTTCGTGGCGTCGTGACTTATCTGCAAAGCGGCAACATCGTGCTGTCGAGTCGGGCGTCGGAGGAGAAGGTCGCCCAACGGGTAAAGGGGTTGATCGAGAAAGAGTTCGCACTGGATATCACGGTCCTGACCCGGTCCGGTGAACAGATCGCGACCGTCGTGCGCCGCAATCCACTTGCCGCGGTCGCGACGAATCCGAGGCGTTACCTCGTGACCTTCATGTCAGAGGTGCTGACGCCGTCTCTGTTGGATGAGCTGCGATCGGTTTCACAGGCAGAGCCGTTCGCTGTAATCGGCCGCGAGGTCTATTCGTGGCACCCCGACGGCGTCGCTCGCACGCCGCTCTGGGAGCGCCTCGCGTCAAGGTCGTTCGGCGTCAGCGCCACGTCTCGCAACTGGACCACTGTTCAGGCCCTCGCCGCGCTGGCTGAGTCGTCACCCGATCGGTAGAATCGAGCGGCTTAGTCTGGGCGGCTGGCGGAACTGGTAGACGCGCACGTTTGAGG
>DASSLJ010000197.1:0-2663 GCA_035689585.1 Candidatus Dormiibacterota bacterium | reverse complement strand
ACGGCCTGGAACGTGCCGCGCAGCTTGTTGACGACGATCGTCGCGAGCGACTCGCCCTCGACGTCCTCCGCCACGATCAGCAGCGGCCGGCCGGCCTGGATCACCTGCTCGAGCACCGGCAGCAGGTCCTTGATCCCGCCGAGCTTCTGGTTCGCGACCAGGATGTACGGATCCTCCAGTACCGCCTCCATCTGATCGGCGTCGGTGACCATGTAGGGCGACAGGTAGCCCTTGTCGAACTGCATGCCCTCGGTGAACTCCAGCTCGAGGCCGAAGGTCTGGCCCTCCTCGACGTTCACGACGCCGTCCTTGCCGACCTTCTCGATCGCGTCCGCGATCACGTCGCCGATTTCTCGCTCGCGCGACGAGATGGTGGCCACGCGGGCGACGTCCTCCCGGCCGGAGATGTTCTTCGACTGCGACTTCAGGTTCTCGACGACCTGCTGGACGGCCGTTTCGATGCCGCGCTTGAGTGCCATCGGGTTCGCGCCCGCGGCGACATTCTTCAACCCTTCGCGGACGATCGCCTGAGAAAGTACGGTCGCCGTCGTCGTGCCGTCGCCGGCGACGTCGTTCGTCGAGGTGGCAACCTCGCGCACGAGCTGGGCGCCCTGGTTCTCGAAGACGTCCTCGAGCTCGATCTCGCGGGCGATCGTGACGCCGTCGTTCGTGATCGTGGGAGCGCCGTACCTCTTGTCGAGAACGACGTAGCGCCCCTTCGGGCCGAGCGTGACCCGGACTGCGTCGGCGACGACATTGACGCCGCGCTCGAGCGCGCGACGGGCGTTCTCGTTGAACTTCAGTTCCTTGTGAGCCATCGCTAGTCCCTTCTGTGGTGCTGCTAGGCGGTAGAGCCGGCGAGCGCCTGCTTACCTTTGCTCTTGCTTGTCCGCGGCGTGACTTTCGCCAGCACGTCGGACTCGCGGAGGATCAGAACGTCGTCGGCACCGAGCTCGATCGCGGTGCCGCCGTACTTGGAGAAGATGATCTCGTCCCGCGCGGAGAGGTCCATTGCGACGCGCGTGCCCTTTTCGCTACGTGCGCCCGGACCCACGGCAAGGACGCGACCGCGCTGCGGCTTCTCCTTCGCGGTGTCGGGCAGAACAATGCCGCTCACCGTCGACTCCTCCTCCTCGATGATCTCGACGATCAGGCGGTCACCAAGCGGCTGCAGATTCATGCGATGCTCCTGACTTCTCTCGACGTGTCGCGGCGAGCTCGATCAGCTTCGCCCGATGCGCTCAGGCCTGGGTGTAAGTCGAAGAGGAAGTGCTGGAGCCTCGGCGGCTTCCGCGCTAGGTCTACGCGCTCCTCTACGGTAGCACATTTGTGCATAGAGTCACAAATCAACTGAGCGGGGGTCCGTCGCCGAGCTCGCCTGGCTGAGCCGCCCCTCGCCTGGCCGCCGGCAACTCAGCCAGATGAGCCTCGAGTGCTTGCAGCTCTCCCAGCTCGTGGGTCAGCTTCGAAGCACCTGGTTGTTCGGTTGGTTGATCAGCGGGTGGGGCGTGTGCAGGCTGAGCAGACGCGGCCGTCGATCAGACGGCTGCAGGAGGGGCAGCGCCGCGTTGCTCTCCGTGGGTGCAGCAGTCCCCGTGTCATGCCGAGTCGGATCATCAGCGCCGCGATGGCGGTGGTGATGAGACTGAGCTGTGGAATGATTCCGGTCATGCCGCCTGCCCGCGTGTCGGCGCCGTCCAGAATGGGCCGAAGAGCGTGTGGGAGCGATCGCCGATTGACAGCTTCGCCGAGGCGATCTCCTCAGCCGCCAACCAGGCTGCGACCACGTCGATGACCTGCGTGACCGCACGTGACTCCCACTCCGAGCAAACGTGGACTTCGCTCCGCGTGCGGTCGAACGAGAGCGACGAGCGGTCGAAGAGTCGTGAGAGAGCTCGCATCAGGCCGTGAGCGCAGGCCGGGTCAGTGACCGCGACACAGATCTCCACCATCTGGTCCTCCCCGTTTGAGCGTCGCCGACCGGAAGTGCGGTCGACCGAGGTGCTGGCTCCCACCCGCTCTTGCTGGGGGCGGACGTTCTGCGAGGCCGTAGCTACCCGCGCGTTGATTTGCTGTAGCGATCGTTTGAGGCGCCCGCAGGCGGAGCCTACGCCTCCTCAGCGATGGCCGTGTTAAGGCGAAGGTTCGGAAGGGGCCGACACAACGCCGAACCGACGTTCGAGCCGTTGCGGCGACACGGGTCGCAGGATCCGCGTCAAGCGAGTACGATGGATCAACTGGCCCTGCACGCCAGGACGCCGGCCGAGGCCCAACGGCATCGACGCGCCACCTAGCGCGCGCGAGATGAGGGACTGAGGCAAACAGAGTTCGACGCGCAGGGCTCTTTCTCTCTACCACGGAACGAATGTTGGTTCCCGCTTGCCCGTCACGCGGGTCGGCTCGAGGTTCGGCGTAGAAGGGAAGTGCTCGTTGTGGTTGCACAGACAGAGACTGAGATCGTCGAGGGGATCGGCTCGGATTACGCGATCAAGTACGGGTTCTCGAATCCGGATGAGGCCGGCGACTACTTCTTCAAGTCGGGCCGCGGCGTTTCACATGAGGTTGTTGAGGCGATCGCGGAGCACAAGAACGAGCCGGCGTGGATGCGAACGGTTCGCCATCGGGCGCTCGACTACTTCTTCGCCCGGCCGCTGCCGACCTGG
>DASSLJ010000196.1:0-7638 GCA_035689585.1 Candidatus Dormiibacterota bacterium | reverse complement strand
TCACCTTCGGCGACGGCTCCCAGGTGGCCGACGCGGACCATCTTGCCGGCCATCTTGCCCTGGCCGCCTGCGATGACGACGCCGTATTTCGTGTCGAGCAGCTTGCGCAGCGCGTTGACGTCGAGGCCGGGAGGCGGCAGCGCGGAGGTCACGGTGTTCGAGCGATAGCCTTCTCGCGCGAAGAGCTGGAAACCGAGCGCCTCGAGACCCGCCTGCGTGGCACGCGCCAGTCGCGCATGACGCTCATAGACGTTGCTCAGCCCTTCTTCTTCGAGCATTCGCAGGCCTTCTTGCAGCGCGAAGGCGACAGGCACCGCGGGCGTGAACGGCGTCATTTCCTTCTCCGCCCACGTGCGCGCCTCTTTCCAGTCGAAGTAAAACCGCGGCGATCTCGCGATGGCCTGCTGAGCCCACGCGCGCTCACTGACGCTGACCAGCGCAAAACCCGGAGGCGCCATCCATCCCTTCTGCGATCCGCTGACCGCGACGTCGATGCCCCATGCGTCGGTGTCGATGTCGATGGAGCTGATGGAGCTGACCCCGTCGACGACCACGATGCGATCCCATTCGCGCGCGGTCGAAGCCAGCTCTCGCAACGGGTTGGTTACGCCAGTCGACGTCTCGTTGTGCGTCAACAGCACCACCTTTGCCTTCGGGTGCCGGTCGATCACCAGGCGCAGGTCGGCCGGGTCGACGGGTTGGCCCCACTCGAACTCCAGCCGCACGACGTCGGCGCCGTAAGCGGCGGCCAGCGCGGCGAAGCGCTCGCCGAAGTTGCCGCACAGCGCGACGATCACCTCATCGCCCGGCGACACCAGGTTCGCGACAGCCGACTCGAGGCCGCCGGTGCCGCTCGACGTGAGCAGCAGCAGGTCGTTCTTCGTCCTGAAGACGCGCTTTGCCCCCGCCGTGATCTCGGCGAGGATCGCCGCGAACTCCGGTCCGCGGTGGTCGATCATCGGCCGGTTCATGCTCCGGACGACGCGCTCCGGAAGTGGGGTCGGACCGGGGATTCGCAGCTGCGTCTGAAATGTCATTGGGCGTGCTCCATCACAGGGTTTGGGCGGCGGCCCAATTTTGACTTAGTGAGACTCTGTTGTGTAGGGCAGCAGTGCGATCGAGCGCGCGCGCTCGAGCGCGGTCGTGAGCGGCCGCTGGTGCTTCGCGCACGTCCCCGTCACACGTCGCGGAAGGATCTTGCCGCGATCGCTGATGAACCTGCGCAGCCGCGAGATCTCCTTGTAGTCGATGTAGTCGATCTTCTCGGCGCAGAACGCACAGACCTTGCGGTGCTGGCGCTTCGGGCCTCTCGGTCCGCCCTGCCGGGGCGCGCCTTCACGCGGCCCGTCCTGATCTCGTCCTGGTGGTCTGGATACTGCCATTGATCAGTAGCTCCTAGAAAGGAATCTCGTCCGGGTCGACGTCGCGCGGCGCGTCGTCCGGAGCTGGAACGTCGTCTGTCGATGCGGCGCGCGAGCGGCCGACGCCGTCACCCGGGCCTCCCGGGCCACCGCTCCGGCTGTCGAGGAACTGCACGTCGTTGGCGATGATCTCGGTGGTGCGGCGCTTCTGACCGTCCTGGCCTTCCCACGACCGGGTCTGGATGCGTCCCTCGATGAAGACCAGCGCGCCCTTGCGCGTGTACTGGGCGACGATCTCCGCGAGGTTCCGCCTACCGGCGTTGTAGGCGACGATGTTGTGGTAGTCGGTGAACTCCTTCTTCTCGCCGTCAGGCCCCGTCGACCAGCGGTTGGTGGCGATGCTGAAGTTCGTCACCGCCGTTCCGCTCGGCGTGTAGCGCATCTCCGGGTCCTTGGTCAGCCGCCCGATGAGCAGCGCCTTGTTCAAGTTCGACATCTATGCTTCCTCCTCCCGTTCCGCCTGGCGCACTCGCCCCGCCGGCACGGCCGACTCTGGTGTCGGCTCCATCACGGCCTCCGCCGGCGGCGGCGTTGCGGGGGCCGCGGCTGTCTTTTCCGGCTTGCGCACGATCAGATGGCGCAAGACCTCTTCCGTGATCTTGAGGCTGGACTCGAGCTCGGGCACCCGCTCGGGCTCGAGCTTGAAATCCTGGAGGACGTAGGCACCATCCTTCTGGTGTTTGACCTCGTAGGCGAGCTTGCGCTTGCCCCACAGGTTGGTGCGCTCGGCCGTCCCGCCTGAACGCTGGATCAGCGTGTTGACCCGCTTGACCGCGTCCTGCACCTTCTCGTCGTCGATGTCGGCGCGGACGATGTAGAGAACCTCGTAATCCCTCAATGGGGAACCTCCTTCCTTTGGGTATCAGGCCCCGCTCAGCAAAACCTCAGGTTTTGGCCGGGGCCAGAAAGGTCTTCGGTATTCTACCAAGCGACTTGGCCCCCAAGAACCGAGCCCAAGCCGGCGCCGGCGCGCGCAAAGGCAAGACATCACGCCGTCCGGTCCGCCCGAAAGTGGGCCAGGGCGTGCCGATCCTTCCCATCGTCGTGGCCTCGATCGTCGGCCTGCTCGCGATCGGGATGATCGTCTGGATCATCTATCTCGGCCGGCCGCAGCCGTCCACCAACCCGTCGGTCGCCGGCATCCCATGCGACCAGCTCGAGCACTCGCAGGTCCACTACCACACCGGTCTGCAGATCGTCTACAACGGCCAGGTCACGGACCTGCCCGCCAACGCGGGCATCCAGACCGACTCGGCGGGCAACGAGAAGTGCCTCTACTGGCTTCACGTCCACCAGGCGGACCGCAACGTGATTCACATCGAGGCGCCGGCGGCGCACACCTTCACGCTCGGACAGTTCTTCGCCGTCTGGAACCAGTGGAGCCAGGCCAACGGCGATGGCGCCCGCAAGCTCGACGCGACGCACGTCGCCACGTTTACCGCCGGGCCTGACCAGAAGATCGTCACGTACGTCGACCATGGCGACGGCAAGGGACCGCAGATCTACTCCGGCGACCCGAGCAGCATCACGCTCGAGAACCACGAGGTGATCACGATCGAGATCACGCCGCCGGACGTGAACCCGCCCCCGACCTTTACGTTCCCTTCGGGGCTGTAGCCTCCAGGAGCACTCGAGCCGCGCGGTAGTGCTCGAGCTCGTCGTAGTTCGCTCCCTTACGCGTCGCGCGGTCGGCCAGGTGCAGGTGAGCCGCAACAGCGTCGCCTTCGAAGTGAAATTGCCCACCGCGCTCGACGACGCGGAGGCGCTGCAGGCGATGACTGTCGCCGTGAAGCTCGATCACCGTTCGCTCCTGGTCGAGGATCGCGACGGCCTCCTCCTTTCGTCCAAGGGTGATGAGGCACTGCGCCTGGCACACGCGCGCGTCGGAGCCGAGCGGCCAATCGTAAGAGGAGATGGCCGGCTTCAAAGCGAGCATCGCCTTGCGCGGCTCGCCGCGCGCGATCAGCACGCGCCCTCGTTCCAATGCGAGCTCGCGCTCGATGCCCGCCTCCTGGCCCTCGAGCAGGTACTCGACTTCGGTACCGAGGCGGTCGGCGATGATCCGCAGCACGCGGATCGACGGTCGAGCCTTACCGAGCTCGACCTGGTTTAGAAACGCACGGCTGAAGTCGTCACGGACGACCTTGGCCAGGCTCATCCCACGCTGCGAGCGGATGCGCTTGATGCGCTGGCCGAGCGTTTCCTTTTCCGCCGGGCGGTCCAGATCTTCCTCCGCCATCCCGATCCCCGGGCGCTATCGTAAACCGCTCGTTTACACGTAGTCGCGGGGGTCGAGGCTGCGCGTCAGGGTCGTGAAGTTCTCAAAACCGTTGGCCGTGACCATACCGGTGTCTTCGATCCGCACGCCGCCGAGTCCGAGCTTGTAGAGACCCGGCTCGACGGTGACGACGTCACCCTGCTCGAGCGGATACTCGGTGGTCTCACGCAGGGCGGGCCCCTCATGAACCTCGAGGCCGACGCCATGACCCGTGCTGTGGTTCATGCGGGCAACCCCTTCAGGTCCCTCGAAGCCCCTGCTCGTCGTGCCGTAACCGCGATCGACGAGCACCTGGCACACGGCGATGTGCGGGTCCTTGCCGCGCACGCCGGCGCTGATGCTCTCTTCGCCCGCATCCAGCGCCTGCAGGACGGCGGCGTGCATCCGCCGAACCTCATCACTGACCTCGCCGACGACCACCGTCCTCGTGAGGTCGCCGTTGTAGTGCGTCTCGCGACCCGTCGGGACGATGTCGATGATCACCGGCGCGTTGGCCTGGATCTGTCCCGTACCGCGGAAGTGGGGAAGGGCGTTTTCGGGCGCGCCGGCGATGATCATGTCCGGGCAGGTGAATCCGCGGCGCCCTAAGTCGAGCTGCGCGGCGGCGTAAAGGCGCTCCGACGTGAGCGGTTCGCCGTCGGTCCACAGCATTCCTTCTCTTATGTCGGCTTGCGCGAGCTGGCGCACGACGGCGACGACCGCCGATTCCGCCGCCTGCTGTGCCGCGCGGATCGATTGCGCCTGTTCCATTGATTTGTGCCGGCGCTCGGCGACGAAGAGCTCGCGGTCGATCTCCACGTCCAGGCCAAGTGCACGCAGGTCCTCGAGGTACACGGCGCGAAGGTTGGGCGACACGCGGATCGCATCCACGCCGCGCTCGCGCAAGAGCGGCAGCGCCGCCTTCGCCCATGCCCGATGCGCATAGGCGTCGCGGTCCTCGACGATCTTGGCGACGCGCGCCTGCATCTTCGCGCGATCGATCTCGAGCGGGCTCACGACGAGCACGTCGTCGCCCGGCGCGAAGCGGATGTACAGGCCGTTCTCGACAGCAAAGCCGGTCGCGTACATGAAATCGGCGTCCTCGCCGCCGGACGGGATGAGCACGAGCGGCGCCGCGCCGGCTTTGCGCGGCATCCGTCGCTTGGGGGCTGGAGTGGTTTCGGTGTCGCGCCACAGGCCGGCGGACTCAACCGCGTGAGCGACCGCCTGCAGCAGCGCGTCATCACCGCGCCGCCGCGGCTTCGTCTTCGCGCGGCCTTCGAGGTTGAGCTTTTCCTGCACCTCGTATCCGCTCGAGTAGGCGACGTCATAGCCGAGGTCGCGCAGCTCTGCCAGGTCGCGCCTCAGGGTGCGCTCCGACACGCCCGCGCGATCGGCGAGCTCGAGAGGGTTGAGCCCTGGCTCGGCGATGATGGCCGCGAGCACTCGCAGGAGACGGGCGAGCCGCTCGGCGCGGTTCACGCCGGCTGGATCGTTACGAGATCTCTTCCCAGGAGGACGCGTTGCCTTCGAACGGGTCGGGCTCGGCCTCTTCCTGGTTGCCCACCTTCTGGTGGAACCGGCTCGCGATCATCTGGTACGCCATCGCCTTGGGGATGCCGAGCTTGGTGAGCGACTTCACCTCGTCGGCCATCACCTTGTCGCGGGCGGTCTCGATGGCGGCCAGGACCTCTTCGATGGTGGCGGTCTTCTTCTTCACGGGAGCCTGATTCTACCGGGGCTCCGGCCACGACCGGCGGTGCCTTAACCTTGTTTTCATAGCCGACTACGCTGCCGACAAGATCAGAAACGTGGTCCTGCTGGGCCACTCGCACGACGGCAAGACCATGCTCGCCGAGGCGATGCTCTACGCGTCCGGCGCGGTCCCCCGGATGGGCTCGCCGGACTCCTCGACGGCCACGACGGACTTCGACCCCGAAGAGCAGAAAAGGAAGATCTCCATCAACCTCGGCGTCGCGTTCGCCGAGCACAACGGCTACAAGATCAACATCCTCGACGCGCCTGGCTTCTTCGATTTCGCCGGCCAGGTCATCAGCGGCATGCGCGCGGCCGAGAGCGCGGTCGTCGTGGTGGGCCCGACGGCGCAGCTTGCGGTCGGCACCGAGATCGCGTGGGAGCACTGCAACCGCACGAGTAAGCCACGCATCGTCGTCGTCAACAAGCTCGACAAGGAGAACTCCGACTTCTACGGAGCCGTCGCGGCCATGCGTGAGACGCTCACCCCCCGTCCGTTCCCGCTGCACCTGCCCATCGGCGCCGAGCAGGACTTCCGCGGAGTCATCGACCTCCTCCATCTGAAGGCCTTCGTCACGTCCGAGGACGGCAAGGGCTCGGAGATTCCGATCCCCGACGACATGAAGGCTCGCGTCGATGAATATCGAGGCCAGCTCATCGAGGCGGCTGCGGAAAGTGACGACTCGCTGCTCGAGAAGTACCTCGACGCGGGCACGCTCAACGAGGAAGAGATCCAGCGCGGCTTGCGCGAAGGGATCCTCGAGGGCAAGGTCGCCCCGGTGCTGTGCTGCTCGGCCACCAAGCTGCTCGGTGTGCGCACCCTGATGTCGACGATCGCGGAGCTGATGCCTCCACCCGAGGTCGAACCCGACAAGCCGGTGAAGGCGTTCGTCTTCAGCACCGGCGGCGACCAGTTCGGTCGCGTCAGCTACTTCAAGGTCGTGGCGGGGACGGTCAAGGCCGATGCGCACCTGCCGAACCTGTCGCGTGGCGGCGAGGAACGACTGGCGCAGATCTTCTATCCGCGCGGCAAAGAGCACGTCTCCGCAACCGAGATCCGCGCCGGCGACATCGGAGCGGTAACCAAGCTCACGCACACGCTCACTGGCGACACGCTGGGCGTGAAAGACGGAGGACCGTTGCCCGCGCTCGACTTGCCGCCGCCCGCCTACAGCCTCGCGATCGTGCCCAAGGCCCGCGGCGACGAGGAGAAGATCTCCTCCGGTCTCGCGCGGTTGAGTGAGGAAGACCCCACGCTGCACGTCGAGCGCCTCGAGGAGACGCATCAGCTCGTGATCGCGGGCCTCGGCGACGTCCACCTCGACGTGACGCTCGACAAGCTGAAGCGCAAATACGGCGTCGAGGCGACGACGTCGACGCCGCGCGTGCCGTACCGCGAAACCGTGCACTCCTCCGCGCGTGCCGAGGGCCGCCACGTCAAGCAGTCGGGCGGTCACGGTCAGTACGGGATCTGCGTCATCGAGGTCGCACCGACCTCGCGCGGCGAGGGCTTCGTCTGGGAGGACAAGATCTTTGGCGGCTCGATCCCGCAGAACTTCCGTCCGTCGGTGCAGAAAGGCATCGTCGACACGATGTCGAAGGGAGTCGTGGCCGGTTATCCGATGGTCGACGTCAAGGTCACATTGCTCGACGGCAAGTACCACAGCGTCGACTCCAACGACATGGCGTTCCAGATCGCCGGGTCGCTCGCCATTCGCAAGGGCGCGCTCGATGCCGGACCGGTGCTGCTCGAGCCGATCGTCGAGGCCACGATCCGCGTGCCGGAAAAGAACCTCGGCGACATCATGTCCGACCTCAACGGCCGGCGCGGCAAGATCCTCGGGACCGAGCCTCAGGACGGCTATCAGGACGTGAAGGCGTTGGTGCCGGAATCAGAGATGCTTCGTTTTGCGCTGGACCTTCGCTCCATCACGCAGGGTCGCGGCAGCTTCACGAAGAAGTTCGACCACTACGAAGAGATGCCGGCGCACCTCGCCAAGAACATCATCGACCAGTACCAGAAAGAGCACGAAGCCGCGAGCTGATCTCCTCGCGCAGGGCGTCGGTCGCCAGACCGCGAACCGCAAGAGTCGTGCGCCGGCGAACGATGTCCTCGACGTTGCGAGCCCACTCCGCCGCGACACCGTGATAGACCTGCGCCCACACGACCGGCGCGCTGGGATGGATCCTCTCGAGCGCGTCGGC
>DASSLJ010000195.1:0-15545 GCA_035689585.1 Candidatus Dormiibacterota bacterium | reverse complement strand
GGCGTATGCCGCCGCAGCACAGACCAGCGCGCCAAAAATGTAGATGTCCCCCACCCCGATGGATGCGGTCCGAGAGCTCGCCGCCGCATAGACGACGACGACCGCCGTGCCCGCCGCGGTCGCGATCCAGAACAGCGGTCTCGGTCTGGCTCCGGTGCGAAGCGCGCCGAACACAGCGGTCAGCATGGGCAGGATCCCGATCACCACCGACCCGTGGGAGGCGCTCAAAGTACGAAGCGCCTGGGCGCTGAACCACCCGAAGCCGACCGCGGCGCCCATGGCCACGACTAGGATGCCCGGCACCTCCGACCGCGCCGGCCAGGGAGCTTTCACCGCCGCCAGGTAGGCGACGGCGATGAGCGCGCCCAGCACCGACCGGCCTACGCCGACCACGACGGGATCGATGCTTGCGACCGCCAGGCGCGTGGCCGGCACCGTGCCCGAGAACATCAAGACGGCGACCGAGCCAAGTACAAGGCCGGATACCGGTATCGCTGATTGACGAATACCGATACTCGAAAGGCTCACGGCACAAGCTAGCACGATCTCGCAGAGCCGTCAACTGATATCCTGGTCGAGCGCATGAGCGATAGCAGCATCAAGGGCCTCACCGACGTGCTGCGCTCTCGAGCCGAAGCGATGGCAGCGGGCGCGCGGTTTCCATCGACTCGCGAGATCTCGGCCACGTACCGCGTCAGTCCGGTCACGGTCTCGCGTGCCCTGGCCGCGCTGAGCGCCGAGGGATCGCTGAAGACGCTCCCCGGCTCCGGCACCTTCGTCGCCGAACGGATATCTCTAGATGACGAAAACAAGCTCGACACCTCGTGGCAAACCGTCGCGCTCGGCGACCGCGCCATCGATTCGCGGTCCCTGCAGACGTACCTCGACGTCAACCCCAGGGGCGCACTGTCTCTATCGGGTGGCTATCTCCACCCTTCGCTGATGCCCATTCGAGCGCTGTCCATCGCAGCGCAGCGCGCCGTGCGCCGATCCGAAACCTGGGAAGCGCCCGATCCGCGCGGCATCGCCGATTTGCGGGCGTGGTTTGCAAGCCATCACGGAAGTGCGTTCGCGGCCGGTGATGTGATCATCTGCAACGGCGGACAGTCAGCGATCTCCGCGGCCTTCCGCGCCCTTGTGCCCGCGGGAGCGACTTTGCTGGTCGAAGCGCCCACGTATCCCGGGGCGCTGGCCGTCGCCCGCGCGGCCGGCATCCACGTCGTCCCGGTCCCGGTCGATGACGACGGGATCATTCCGGATCTCCTCAGCGACGCCTTAAGAGCCACCGGCTCGAGGACCCTCTATCTGCAACCGACTCACCACAACCCGACCGGCATCGTCATGCCCGGCGCACGACGACGTGACGTGCTCAAAGTTGCGGGTCGTGCAGGCGCCTTCGTGATCGAGGACGACTGGGCACGGTGGCTGAGTTACGAACGGACCAACCCTCCGACCATGATGTCGATGGACGGCCATGGCCGCGTGGTCTACATATCGTCGCTCACCAAGCCGGCCGCACCCAGCTTGCGTCTCGGCGCGCTGGTCGCCCGCGGCCCTGTCGCCGATCGGCTCCGGTCCATTCGCATCGTGGACGACCTCTTCGTCAATCGCGTGACGCAGGAAACGGCGCTCGAGCTGGTGGGTTCACCAGGTTGGAGCCGGCACCTCGTCGCCGTCGCCCGCGCGTTGCGTGAGCGGCGAGACGTGGTGCTTGAGGCGCTTCGTGAACTCGCTCCGACGGTTGTCGTGCCACGCAGTCCACGCGGCGGAATGCATCTTTGGGTCACTCTTCCCGACGGAATCGACGACCTCGTCGCCGCCGAATCAGCGCGCGAGCACGGTGTTCTGGTCGGGGCGGGGCGGTCGTTTTTCGCAACCGAGCCGGCATCGAGCCACCTCCGCTTGAGCTTTGGATGCGCCGCCAGTCACGAGGAGCTGCGCGAGTCGGTGCGCCGCCTCGCGTCCGCCCTGCGGGCGGTCGTTTCTTGACGAGCCGGTAGAAAGCCTCAGCCCTCGGAGTCGACGTCGGGCGGCGGCTCCTCCGGCCACTCGTCGGACAATGGCGCGGGCGCGGTGGCCGCAGGCGCGGCGTTGAGAAGGATGTCGTGCATCGACACCGAACCGACCAACCGGCCATCGTCCACCACCGGGAGGTTGCGGCATCCGATCGCCAGCATCTTCAGCTCCGCCGCGTAGCAGTCGTCGTTCAGCGAGACCGTGATGGAACCGTCGTTGGCGTAGTCGCCGACACGCGTTTCCGACGCGCTGACACCCTTGGCCACGGCGGTGGTCACGTCTTTTTCCGTGAGGATCGCGGTCACCGACGAACCTTCGACCACCGGCAGGCAGCTCTGTCCGGTGCTTCGCATCTTCCGGGCCGCGTCGCGCAATGTGTCGGCCGGCGTTACGCACGCTATTCCTGGGCGAAAGATCGATCGAACTTTCATGTTCGGAGTGTCCGCCCGCCGGCCGCGGCAATCCCAGGGCCAAAAGCCTCCCGCCGCAGTGGCTTTAGACCCGCGCATCTCGAACGAGCCGCGAATACGGTGGACACATGCCGATGCTCGAAGACCTGCTGCTTCGGTTCCGGCGAGTATGGGCGCCGCCCGGGCCCGTCAGCGGCCAGGCCGGGGTTCCGGAGGAGGCGGGCACGCAGCACGAGGATGAGCTGCGGGAGCTCACCGCGGCGCTCGAGGCCATCGATCAGGAGGGGCAGCGAATGATCAGGGCAGCCAACGCAGAGGCTGCCGAGATCATGCAGAACGCGCGGTCCGAAGCTGAACGCGTGGTGGCGACGGCGCGCGCTCGCGCCCCTGAGGTGCGCGCGAACAATGCAGCCGCCCGCATCCGCAACCGTCAGCGGGAGATCGATGAGCTGATCGCCGCTTCGGAGCGAGAAGCAGACACGATCCGCACGAGAGCGAGCGCCCGCCTGCAGCCGATCGTCGATCGCGTCGCGGCAGGGATTTTCGCCGGCATCGGCTCTTTGGAGGAGCAGCATGCCCGCGTCATGGGTGGCAGCTAGCGTCCGGGCGCGGCTGCTCGCGGAGCGACGCATCGGTAGCGCGCGCGCCCTCGACCTGACGAAGTGCGCCGGGCTGCCGGAAGCGCTGAAGGTCCTGGCCGAATCGCCATGGGGAGAAAGGATCGCCGGCGACATGTCGCTCGAGGAAGCCGAGCGCGAGGTCGCGGTCACCCTGTTGTGGAACCTTCGCCTCATCGCCGGATGGCTGCCGCCGGGCGGCGTGCACACAGTGCAGCCGCTTGCCGCGTGGTTCGAGCTCTCCAACATCGAGGAGCGGCTCGTTTACCTCGCGGGCGGAGGACACCCGGCGCCCTACCAGCTCGGCCGGCTCGCGTTCGCTTGGCCGTCGGTCGCGCGGGCGACCACTCGTGACGCAGTCCGCGGCGCGCTCGCGCAGTCGCGATGGGGTGATCCCGGCGACGGCAGAACCGACGCATGGATGGCGATCCTCCGCTTCCGCTGGGCCGCGTGGGTCGCCACCTCCGTGCCCGGCGCGGATGTCTGGGCGGCAGCAGCAAGCGCGCTGCTGGCTGCGCGCCTCAGGTTCACGTTCCAGCCGGCGGCCGAGGTCGGCTCGACCCGCCCATTCGGGTTGCCGTCGGAATGGATGGAGGCGTCCACCGTGGGTGAGCTCCGGGCGTTGTTGTCAGGCCAGGTCGCGTGGGTGCTCGACGGCATCGGCGACGCAGGTGATCTCTGGCGCGCCGAAGCCCGATGGTGGTCGCGCGTCCGGCGCGATGCCGCCAAGATGCTCGTTGCCTCGCGCTTTGGCCCCGAGGTGATCGTCGGCGCCGCCGCCTTGCTGGCGTATGACGCATGGCTCACGCGGGCGGCGCTCGCCGCCGTTGCCAGGGGCGACGTGGGAAGGACCGTGTTCAGTGCCGTCGCTTGAATCCGTCGAGCCCGGAGTGATGGCCCGCATCGCCGTGGTCATGCGGAACGAAAGCGTGCGCCAGGTCCTGGTGGAGCTTGCGGATGCGGGCGTGGCCGAGGTCGAGACATCGAACGAGTCGGACTCGAGCGAGGCGCTCGAGGCCCTGCGCCGGCTTCGCGCCGCGGGCGTGGCGGCGTCGGGACCGAAGATCGCGGCGACACTCCGCACGCCTTCAGACCTCGAACGGCTGCAGCTGGCCGACTTGCTCGCAGGCGAGGTCGAGCTCGAGCGCCACGCGGCCGCGGCGGTTGCACGCGGGCCGTTCAAGGTCGCCGTGGGTTGGTGCCCGGTGACGGAGATCCCTGCACTGAGCTCGCGGCTCGAATCTCTTGGCGCGGGAATAGTCAGGCTGCCGGCCCCTCCATTTGTCGAGCCACCCACGCAACTTCGCACCCCGCGCGCGGCTGAACCGTTTCGACCCCTGGTCGAGACGTACGGCACGATCCGTTATCGGGACATCGATCCGACGCCGTTCACCGCGGTGTCGTTTGTCCTGATGTTCGGAATGATGTTTGCCGACGCCGGACACGGGCTCGTGCTGGCCGCCGCCGGCCTCGCGCTGCGCTTCTCCAACCATCCCCGGCTGCATTCGTTGAAAAAGAGCTGGGCGGTGCCGTTCGCGTGTGGGCTGTCGGCAGCCCTGTTCGGGATCGCGTACGGAGAATTCTTCGGGCCGACGGGCGCGGTTCCGGTGCTCTGGCTGCGACCCCTGCAGAATCCGCTCGAGCTCTTGCTCGCCGGCGTCCTCGTCGGAGCGGTTCTGCTCGCGATCAGCTACGTCATCGGCGCGGTCAACCGGTGGCGCGAAGGCGGCATGGTGGCGGCGTTCTATTCCAGCTCCGGCATCGCCGGCGCGCTGCTCTTCGCGAGCCTCGCGGCGCTTGCTGTCTCGGTCTGGGCGAAGAGCACGCTCGGATTGGTCATCGCCGCAGCGATGGCGCTGATCGGACTCGGTTTGATCTTCGCCGGCAACGTGGCGAACGCCGGGCACACATCGACGCGGATTCTCGAGGCGATCGTCGAGACATTCTCAGCCGTGCTGCGACTGGGAGCCAACTCGATCTCGTTCGCACGCCTCGCCGCGTTTGGCATGGTGCACGCCGCAATCGGCTCGCTCGTGTGGACTGCGACGATTGGATTTGTCGCGGCCGGCATGTTGTTCGCCGCGATACCCGTCTTCGTCGTCGGCAATGTCATCGCGTTCTCGCTCGAGCTGCTCGTCGCTGCGATTCAAGCGCTGCGCCTCGAGTACTACGAGCTTTTCTCACGGATCTATTCGGGTGAGGGCCGGCCTTTCAAACCGTGGCGCCTTCCCGTCATCAAGGAGGCCACATGAGCCTGCTGATCTATCTCGCGCCCCTCGTAATCGTTGTGAGCCTGATTCTTTCCTGGAGGCTTCGGCGCCGTCGCAACCTTGCCATGGCCGTGGCGGTTTCCACCAACCTTTTGATCGGCCTCGGTGCCGCGACTCTGCTCGTCGCGTCCGCCGGAGCTGGACACAACGTGCTCGGTATCCAGCTCGTCGCGTCCACGTCCAGCACCGATTGGGCGCCGGCGATCGGAGCCGCGATCGCGGTTGCCGGTTCCTCTATCGGCGCTGCAATCGGTGTTGCCTACACCGGTGCCGCGGCGATCGCGGCGATCAGCGAGAAGCCGGAGATGTTCGGACGCGCCATGGTCATCGTCGGACTCGCGGAAGGAATCGCGATCTACGGACTCGTGATCGCGGTCGCGCTGTTAAACCGGTGATGGCAACGATCGCCGCGATCGGAGACAGGCATCGCGTGCAGCCGCTGAGGATCGCGGGTGTCGAGGTGCACCACGCGACGACCGACGACGAAGCGCTCACGGCATGGCAGGAGCTGCCCGCCGACGTCGCGGTTCTCATCGTCACTGACGAAGCGGCTCGGGCGCTTGCGAGCCGAATGGACGAGCGCCGCGATCTGCTGGTGACGGTTCTTCCATGAACGGGCTGGGCGCGGTCGAGCAGCGGTTCCTCGACGAACAGCGTGCTCGCGCGGACGATGTCGTCACTGCCGCGAGACAGGAGGCGTACCAGCTGCTGAAGAATGCTCAGGCAGACGCTGCTGCGATGACCGCGAGCGCGGCCCGGGAAGGCGAGCTGTCCGCCGACGCCGACACCAACCGCGAATGGACGGCCGCGCGGCGGCGAGCTCGCGCCAACGTCCTCACGGCTCGGCGCGAGATCTACGAAGACCTGGTCGCGCGCTGCGCGACGAGCATCCGCACGGATGACCGATACGCGGAGGCCCAGCGAGTGATCAGCCATGAGTCGCTCAAGAGACTCGGGCCCGGCGCTCAGGTCGCGATCGACGAAGACACGGTAACCGTGACGCGGAAACAGCGACGAATCCGCTGGTCGCTCGAGAGCGCAGTCAGCGCGGCCTTGAGCCAACTGGGTGCAGAGCTGGAGGCGATATACCGGTGAGCGATCCCTCCACGGGCACGGTCGTGAGCGTCAACGGTCCGGTCGTCGATGTCGAAGGGCTGCACGACGTCGCCCTGGCCGAACTGCTCGACATCGGTGTCGACCGGCTCCCGGCCGAGGCGGTGACCATTCGCGACGGCGTCCTGACCGCGCAGGTCTACGCATACACGGGCGGACTCTCCGCCGGCGCGACTGCTCACGCACTCGGCCGCCCACTATCGGTCGCCCTCGGCCCTGGACTCCTCGGCGGCGTCTTCGACGGGACCATGAGGCGGCTCGATAAATCGGCCGATTTCGTCGGCTTCGAGCCCGCGGCACGATCCGATCAAACATGGAACTTCACGCGGCGGGCGACGATCGGGCAACAACTGCGCCCCGGCGACGTTCTCGGTGTGATCCGGGAGACCGCCGCGATCGAGCATCGGCTTCTGGTTCCACCCAACGTCCGTGGAACGCTCACGTGGATCGCGTCCGATGGGCCGCACACGAGTGAGGATCGGCTCGCGGTCATCGACGATGCAGAGGTTGGATTCAGCAATTTCTGGCCAGTCCGGAAACCGCGTCCGGTTCGGCGAAGGATTCCCGCCTCGATTCCGCTCGTCACCGGCCAGCGAGTGCTCGACCTCCTCTACCCGATCGCGAAAGGCAGCACGGCATGCGTGCCCGGCGGCTTTGGCACCGGCAAAACGATGCTGCTGCAGCAGATCGCGAAATGGAGCGATGCCGACGTGATCGTCTACGTCGGCTGTGGTGAGCGCGGCAACGAGATGGCCGACGTCCTCGACGAGCTGCCGCGCCTTGTCGATCCGCGCACCGGCAAGGCGCTGATGGACCGCACGATCGTCATCGCCAACACCTCGAACATGCCGGTGATGGCGCGGGAGGCGAGCATCTACTCGGGCGTGACCGTCGCAGAGTACTTCCGCGACATGGGGTATCACGCGATCGTCATCGCGGATTCCACGTCGCGCTGGGCCGAAGCCCTGCGTGAATTCGCGTCGCGTACGGGCCAGCTCCCGGCCGAGGAGGGATATCCGGCGACGCTGTCGTCAGCCCTCGCTGCCTTTTACGAGCGCGCGGGAATGGTCGAGACGTTGAACGGTCACCCCGGTTCGGTCACCGTTATCGGCGCGGTGTCGCCGCCGGGGGGCGACTTCACCGAGCCGGTGACCGCGCACACGCGTCGTTTCGTCCGTTCGCTGTGGTCGTTGGATCGAGACCTCGCCTACGCGCGTCACTACCCCGCCGTGGGCTGGACCGATTCCTTCAGTCGCGACGCCGAGCGGCTGGGTCCATGGCAGGTGGCGCACGGTGATCCGGCCTGGAGCGCGCGACGGGATCAGGCGCTGGCGCTGCTCGCGGAGGGCGACCGGCTTCGCTCCATGGCCGAGCTCGTCGGTTCCAGCGCGCTGCCCGACCGCGAGCGCGTCGTGCTCAAGAGCGCCGAGCTCGTGCGCACGGCGGTGCTTCAGCAGAGCGCGCTGAGTCCGAACGACGCTTACTGCGCCCCGGCGAAACAGGCGGCGCTGATGGACTCGGTGCTGCAGGTGCACCAACGCTGCCTCGATCTGGTCCACACCGGCGTTCCGATGTCGCTGATCGAAGACGTGGACATGAGCACGCTGTCGAGGGCGAAGGACGCGGGCCCGAGCGACGACACCACCGCCGCTAGCAAGGCGCGGGACGGCGTCATCGCGCAGCTGGAGGTGCTGCGGTGATGGATCTGCATGCGCCCCCGATCGAGTACTCGGACGTCCGCTCTGTCGAAGGACCGCTGCTCGTAGTTCGAGGTGTCACCGATGTCGGTTGGGACGAGGAGGTCGTGGTCGCGCTCGATTCCGGCGAGCTTCGACACGGCCACGTGCTCGAGATCGACCGTGACCTTGCCGTGGTCGAGCTCTTCGAGGGCGGAGAGGGCATCAAGCCCGATGGCGTTCACGTCGCGTTTCTCGGCAGCCCGATCCGCGTGCCGGTCGGCGAGGCTTGGCTGGGTCGCGTCGCCAACGGTCGAGGTGAGGTCATTGACGGCGGACCACCTCTGATCGGAATGGAGACGCGATCGGTTGCTGGCCGGCCGATCAACCCCGCGCGGCGCGAGCCGCCGCGCGACCCGATCATCACCGGCGTATCGGCGCTCGACGGGTTGACGACTCTCGTGCGCGGCCAGAAGCTGCCGATCTTCTCGATCGGAGGCCTTCCCCACCTCGAACTGGCCGTCCAGGTCGCCGCCCAGGCGACCGCTCCGGGCTCGAGCTTCCGCGTCATCTTCGCGGCCATGGGGATCACCAACGCGGATGCCGACATGGTTCGCGATGCCCTCGACGAGCGCGCCGAGAGAAACGAGCTGGCGCTGTTCATCAACCTCGCAAGCGACCCGGTCGTGGAGCGCATCCTCGTGCCGCAGCTCGCGCTGACGGTCGCGGAGAACCTCGCGTTCGACCTAGGCCATCACGTTCTGGTCGTGATGTGTGACATGACGAGCTACTGCGAGGCGGTGCGCGAAGCCGCTTCGGCGCGGGGCGAAGTCCCCGGCAGGCGTGGCTACCCGGGTCATCTCTACAGCGACCTCGCATCGTTGTACGAGCGCTGCGGCCGGCTGCGCGACCGCCGCGGCTCGATCACCCAGCTGCCCGTGCTGACGATGCCCGGAGGCGACATCACCCACCCGGTGGCGGACCTCACCGGATACATCACGGAAGGCCAGATCGTCCTTTCCCCGGCAATGCAGGGCAGAGGAATCTATCCACCGTTCGAAGCTCTGAGCTCGCTTTCGCGTCTGATGCGCAACGGAGCCGGAGAGGGGCGGACGCGCGGCGATCACCTTCCGCTCGCCGCCCAGGTCTTCGCCGCGCTGGCGCGAGCGCGCGAGGTCCGCGAGCTCGAAGAGATGGTCGGCGCCGACGCCCTGTCCGAAACCGACCGCAGGTACCTGCGCTTCGCAACCGCTGTTGAAGAGACAGTGTTCGGTCAGCGCAGAGACGAACGTCGCGAGCTCGACAGCACGCTCGATCTCGCCTGGCAGGCCCTCGCGAAGCTGCCGCGGCGCGAGCTGACAATGCTCCCCGACGCCCTCATCGACAACCACATTCCACGCGGAGTTGAAGTCCAGTGAACGTCAGGCATCCCGCCGGGAGAGCCGGGCGCCTCTGGCTGGAGCATCGCGTGCAAGTGGCGACCACCGGGGCCGACCTTCTCGACAAGAAGCGTCGCGTGCTCCTTCAGGAGCACCGCAGGTTACGCGTGCTGGCTCGCGACACCAAGGAGGCGTGGGTGCAGGCCGCGCGCGAGGCGGACACCTGGGTCAATCGAGCCGCCGTCCTGGCCGGCGAGGAGAAGCTCGCGATGATGGCCGCGACGCATCCGCGAGCCGAGGTGACGGTGCGCTGGCGCAGCTCGATGGGAGTCGCATTCGCGTCCGAGGCTCACGTCGATGTCGGAGCGTCGCCTCCCACTGTTTCCGGCGGATCGGCCGCCGCGGACGCGGCCATGCCCGCGGCGCGGCGCGCCGTCGACGCAGCGGTGAACGATGCCGTCGCGCAATCAGCCTTGAAGAGGGTCGCGCGCGAACTCGCGGTCACCTCGCGGCGTCATCGCGCACTGGAGCACCGATGGCTGCCCGCGCTCACGATTGCGGCGGAGCGGCTTGCGGCCGCGCTCGATGAGATCGAGCGAGAAGAGGCCACCCGAATCCTTTGGGCCAAACAGCATCGGAAGGGCAAGCGGCTGTGATGGAAACCGCGCGCGTGTACGTCTGCGTCGACGGATCGCACGCTTCGCTCGAGGCCGCCCGCCTGGCGGTCGGCCTTGCGCGGCGGTGGCGCAGCAGGCTGCGCGTCGTCTACGTGGTCGAGAACGACAGCAATCTCGATGGCGCGCCCGACGCCGAGACACTCGAGCATGCTCGGCATAGCGGTGGCGCGATCCTGGATCGAATCGGCCGCCTGTCGACCGAGGCCGGCGTCGATATGGAGGAGGCCGTGCTCGAAGGCGTCCCGTTCGAGGTCATCCTCGACGACGCGCGGGCGTGGAAGGCGGACGTGATCATCATGGGCCGAACGGGACGCACCGGACCAGGCCGCGCGTTGTTGGGCAGCGAGGCCGAACGAGTTCTCGAGTTCAGCGACCGGCCGGTCCTCATCGTCCCGACCACCGAACCCGCAGGGTAGCGGCCGGCTTTACCTCGCCTTCCTTGACTTGGAAGGAAAGACCCTCAGGCTCCCGGCGGTCGGGAAGATCGTCGTCTCGTGACCGTCCTCCCAGCGGACCCGGTAGTGCGGGGCATCGGCGCGGTCGAGCACCTCGGTGACCACCCCGGCGCGGTCCGACTCTCCGACCCGCTCTGATTCGAGGACGACCGTATCTCCGACTTTCGCGATCTCCATTTTCTGTACCTCCGAATCCGATGGTCGTCCGCACGGCCAGATGAGCGAAGGGCCGAACGGCCCGTCATGACCGGTCATCCGCCCGCGTTTGAATGCAGCCTCATCGGGATAGGGTCTTTGGCCTCTGCCCGCCCGGCCGGCGGCGACCTACGGTCAAGACGGAGGTATGCAATGAAGAAACCCAAAGCCGCAGCGATCGAGTTTCTCGAAGCAAAGCAAATACCGTTCGAACTACTTCCGCACAGGACGGCATTCACGGCCGCAGATGAGGCGGCGACCCTGCACGTTGCGCGGACCGACGTGATCAAGACGGTCGTATTGGACGTGGGCGCCGGCCACGTGATCGCCGTGATCCCGGCTTCGCGAAGACTTGACATGGGGCTCGTTAGAGAAGAGCTCGCCGACAAGCACGCTCACCTGGCGGGCGAGATAGAGACCGAGCGTGACTTTCCGGCTTACGAGCTTGGTGCGATTCCGCCGATCCCGTCAATGGCCATGGTGCCGGTGTTCGTCGACCCCGAGATCATGAATCGCGAGGCGGTGATCTTCGCGGCCGACCACGAAGAATCGGTGAAGGTCAAGACGATGGATCTGTTCAGCGGCGAGTACGTGACGGTCGCCCCGCTGTGCAGGCACTTCGCGGAGATGCCGGCGAGTTGAGTCGAGCCCGGGCCGGCGGGCATTTCCACCGCCGGCCCGGCATTCAAGCCGCCCGCTCGCTTGCCGGCGCGGGTTCCGGCTCGAGGACGAATACCGGTATTTCTCGGCCGCCCGCGCGGCGCTGATACAGACGGCGCGCGGGATAGTTGACAGTGTCGAGCTCCCGCAGCCGCGTGCGCTCTTCGCCGCCCGCGATCCGAGCGACGACCGCAGTTTGGACGCCATCGACCGCAATGACTGCGCGGGGGACGCGAGCAGGTTGTAGTACCAGGCAGGGTGCTGGTGCCGGCCAAAATTCGAAGCCACCACGGCGACGCCGGTGCCGTACGGGATCGCCACCAGCGGCACCGAACCCGTGCGCCCCGAGCGCGCACCTTTCGTGCTCAGCATGACGACCGGCAGACCCGACACCGCACCGAGCAAGGTCTGTCTGCCGTGAGTCGCTTTGAACACCACGCGGTCGATGTGATCACCGGTACGCGCCAGCAGCCAGCTCACCGCGGCCGTGCCCGCAAGCCGGCGCAAGAACCGCTGCGCCGGAGTCGCAGCCCGGTACGTGTACAGCTCGCCCTGCGGAAGCATCCTTGACCTCAATTGAGTCCTGGCTGCGAGCGTCGACCCACGCTGGCCGGACGGATAGAGCATTTCGACCCGGTCGTTCGGGGCTCCGGTAAACCGCCGATGTGTCCGCATTAATCTCCCCAAAGGTGCGGACATAGATAAGGACGCGAGAACTCGGCCGCTCAAGGTCCGGGGCGGGCACCTCGGCGCGTTCTTGTGCTGGGCGGTCGTGTACGCCGACATCGGGACGTCCGTCTACTACGTGCCCGGCATCCTGTACGGACGCTTCGGGGCCCGCTCGGCCATCTTCGTCCTGATGACGCTTGCCGTCTTCGTCCTGCTCTGCATCAAGTACGCCGAGGTGACCTGGCGCTATCCGGAAGGCGGCGGTGTCGTCAACGTCGCGTCCCAGGCGCTCCATCCGTTCGTCGGTCTCCTGGGCGGACTTCTCATCATGGTCGACTACTTCCTCACAGCCTCGCTCAGCGGTCTCTCCGGAGTCATCTACCTCAGCGTGCTTGCGCCTGGAATCGGTGGTCGTGCGGTCGGTTTGACGGTCGTCGCCCTGTGTGGACTGGGGATCCTCAACGCCGTCGGCATCCGCCAGAGCGCTGCGACGACTGCGGTGTTTGCGGTCGCAGCCGGTGCCGGCCAGCTTGCGGTGGTGGCGGCAACGGCCGCCTACCTCGGAACATCGGGAATTGCTGCCAGCTTTCACTCGCTGGCCAGCGGCTCGCCCATCACTCCGATCGCGTTGCTCGAGGGTTATGGGGCCGCGTTTCTCGCGTTTTCAGGGCTCGAGAGCATCGCTCAGCTCGCGCCATCGATGCGGGAACCACGACGTGTCATCGCTCGTCGCGCGATGACAGGCGTCGTCTTGATGGTCGCGATCACGAGTCCGCTCCTCACGCTCTGGTCGACCACACTGCTGAACGCAAACGTCGATCCAAATCAGTTCGTATCCGCCCTCGGCGCCCATGCCGCGGGTGAGGCTCTTGCCGGCTACGTCGCCGCGACCGGCGCCATCCTCCTTGTCTTCGCAAGCAACACCGCGATCATCGGCACCTATCACGTTCTCATCGCGCTCACCCGCATGGGTTTCATGCCGCGCGTCCTCGAGCGGCGGAACCGCTGGAGATTGACACCGCATTGGGCGATCCTCGCCGCGGTTGCAGTTCCGATCGCCGTCGTCGTCATCACCCGAGGCAATGTCAATCTCCTGGGAGACCTTTATGCGTTCGGGCTTCTCGGCACCTTTGTCCTGACCTGCCTCAGCCTCGACATCGTGCGATGGCGTGAAAAGCGCGCGTGGCGCCCGACCACCATCGCGTTCTTCGGTGTCGGCGTCATCACGACGGTGCTCGTGCTCGTCGCGTGGCTGATAAACATCGTCAGCAAGACGACGGCGACGGAGTTCGGCGCGGCATTGACTCTCATCGGCCTGTGCGTCGGGCTTGTCACCTACCGGTCACGCCGCAGGCAGAGACCTGCCGTCTTCCCCGTCCCGTTCCGTCCGCAGCGCGCGAGCGAATCGATCGCGCACGCGCTTGGCTCCAGACCGCCCGCCGTTGAGGCGCTGATCGTTCTTCCGCACGATCCCGTAGCGGCCGACGCGGTGATCAGAGCAGGCGTGCACGCGGCGGCCGGACAGGGCGCGGTGTTTCTCTATCGAGGAAACCGTTATCCGCATCAGCATCACGAGCTTCTAGAGGTTGCGGATCCGTGGCTCAAGGATTACATCGCACAGGACTCGTTTGCCCGCGCCGAAGCCGCCGCCCGAAACGCGATTCCGCGCCGGCGTTACGTCTACGTTCCCGGCAGCTTGCCACGCGAGATCGTCGGTCAGGTTTGGCGAACGGTGCACCCGCGGAAGACGATCGTGACGGTGGAGGATGAGGACATGCTCCCGCCCGCGTCCATCGACCGAATCAGGCGTCACGAGACGGACGGAGCCGTCGTCCTCGAGATGATCACCAGCAGACTCGACGAAGGGCGGGGGCTGAGTTAGGCCGGTTCCGGGATGACTCGGCGGGCGCCGGAGAAATCGGCGATGTTCGGCATCGAGTTCATCGGCACTTCTTCCACCGCGTAACCCGGTGAGGGCGAGTCGATCACCATGCCCGACCCCGCGTAGACCGCCGCGTGGTACGCGGTGCCTTGTGATGAGAAGAAGACGAGGTCTCCCGGTTGGAGGCCCGCACGCGACACTGCGACACCAAATCTGGATTGGGGATCCGAGTCGCGAGGGACCGTCACACCGTGCGCCTTGAAGATGACGTGGATCAGGCCGGTGCAGTCGAATCCGAATCCCGACGTGCCACCCCACAGGTACGGCAGACCGAGAAAGCTCCGCGCAGTCGCGAGAATCGCGTTCGCGCCGCCCGTGAGCGGCGCCGGCGCAACGGAGGTGCCGCTAACTGTCGCGGTGGCGCCGCCGGGCAACCCCACGATGTCCGACGCACCCTGACGGCCGAGCAACGGGAGCGTCGTGCCGAAGCTGACCTCGAGCCTCGTGCCCGCGAAGCTCAACCAGGCCGTCGGTGTGGTCACGGTGACGGAGACGTCGGAATGTGGAGGCGGCAGCGCCGTGAGCTGGCGAATCGGAATCCAGACCGGATAACCACGAGGGTCGAGTGGCGAAGGCTGGCCTGGCACCGCAACGTGCGCCCAATCGCCGCTGATCTGCAGAACCAGCACCTGTTCGCCCAGGAGCGCCTGGGTATCGAGCCGGTCGATCAGACCGACCTTGTCGGCATTGCTCATCCCGGTCAGCCACCCGCGGATGTTGGCTGGATTCTGCAGCGCGGGCGCGTCAACCGGGCGGGGCGACTGAGGAGACCGCCATCCGGATGCGACGCTCACCGCAATCCATGCCGGTGCGCCGGCCGCCAGCTGCGGCGTGGCCGTCTGCGACGGAGACGAAGACGCTATTGGAAGAGGCGAAACGGTAGAGCTCGGCGATGCGGCTGTGCGGGTGACAGACCCGCATGCGCTGACGAGGATGATCAGAAGGAGACCGAAAAGCACGCGGCGCATGCGGTGCCGCACGGCTCTAGAGCCAGACGGGCCTGATCGACTCCGCCACGCCTGCTGCCTGCTCCCGCCCTGCACGCGCTGCGCCGGCCCGACGTGCCGGGTCGAGCACACGGCGACCGATCGCGCTTCGGGCCGCACGGTCAGGGCTGACGACGATCGATCGGACGCCGTCACCGAGACCGGCCAGCTGAGTCGAGATCCGGCCTGTGCGCCTCACCGCGGCAGTCACAGGTGCGAGCACGACCACCCGCTCACAGCCCACAGCGAGATCGGCGTTGGCGATCGACCGAACGCCGCCATCCATGTAGCGGTGACCGTCGACCGTCATCGGCGGCCACACCAGCGGCACGGCGCAGCTCGCAGCGACGGCATCGACGATGGAAACCCCGCTGGCGGCGTCGAAAACGCGAGGCTCGCCACTCTCGGCGTCCACTGCGACGATCAGCAGCCGCTGCTCTGGCCATGTCCTGAGCCTCAACCGGCTCTCGATGACGTGGC
>DASSLJ010000194.1:0-5253 GCA_035689585.1 Candidatus Dormiibacterota bacterium | reverse complement strand
GTCGAAGGCGATGAACCACGCCGGCGTGGCCTGGCTCAGCATGCGGACACGCGACTCGGCGGGATGGACGCGCTGCTGCAGGGCGCCAAAGTCGAGTCCGTTGGCGCCAACGACCACGAGCTCACCGTCGAGGACGTACTTCGACGGCTTGAGCGCCCGAAACGGCGGCAGCATCTCGGGGAAGTAGCGCGTCATCGGCCGGCCGCCGCGGCTCATGAGCGCAACTTCGTCGCCGTCCCGGAACACCAGTGTCCGGAAGCCATCCCACTTAGGCTCGTATTCCCAGCCGTCGCCCTTCGGGATGCCGTTCGCGGACACGGCGGACAGCATCGGCTCCATGTCGAGCGGTAAGGGCAGTTTCAAGGCAGTTGTCCCCAGCTGTCTATATGTTGTGGATCGCGGCTCTGCGTGCTACTATATCGTCCGCCGGTAAACCGGCCACTGAATCCGAATCCACGCCCCCACCCCAGCCTAGGAAAGCTCGCGCAAGCGGGCTTTCCGCTTTCAGTGCTGGGCCGTGCCAAACTGCGCGAGCAGCTCGTCGACCGTCATGTCCGCGTAGTCGTGCATGGCGTCCTTGGCAGTCGCCCAGACGCCCTTGGCAGCCGCCGGGCCCTTATCCGCAAGCTCGTGCAGTTTTACGCCTCCGTAGCTCTTGATGTCGGGCAGCCGGCGCAACTGATCGGCCGTCCAGTTCGCCCACTGCTTCTTGCTGCCCTCGCTCGGAACCACCGCCTTCGCCTTGGCCTCGATCACGGCGCCGGCCTTCTCGGCGGCTTCCTTGACCTTCTGAGCTTCGGCCTGAGCCTTGGCGGCCGCCTGCTCGGCGATGACCTTGGCGTCGGCGCTGGTCTCGGTCGCGCGAACCTTGAGCGTGGTCAACCCTTCGGACGCGATCTGGCTGATGCGCTCCGCCGAGGACTCGCCCGCAGCAGAGTCGCCGTTGCCGGCCGCGGGTCGCGGGACAAAACCTCGACCAAGGGCTGAACCCACGAGGTTCGGCACATCGAGGCCGGTGAGCCCCTTGATCGCGGTCGTCGATTCGATCATGGCGCGCGTCGCGTTGCGCACGATGTCGGAGGCGCCGTCGGCGCTCATCACCGTCAGGGAGTCGATGTGGCCCATGGGCTCGGCCGCAGCGCGGACGATGTCCGGCAGCGCCGCGAGCACCGTCTGGATGATGGCGGCCTCGTTGAACTGCTTGTACGCGTCGGCGCGCATCGCGAGCGCCTTGGCCTCCGCCTCACCTTTGGTGAGGACGATCTGGGCCTCCGCCCCACCTTCCAGCCGGGTCGTCTCAGCGTCCGCTTCCGCCGACGCGATCTGCGCTCGCTTCGCGCCTTCGGCTCGGGCGATCACGGCCTGTGCCTCGGCGGCAGCCGGTTTCACAGTGGTCGACAGCAGCTCCTTCTCCTTGCGGTCGGCTTCGAGCTGCGCGAGTTCGGTTTGCTTGCGCACGACCTCCTGCTGCGCCTCCGCCTGTGCCAGTGGCCCCGCCTGGTCGGCGCGGGCCTGAGCGGCCGCGATCTGCGTACGGGTCTCAGCCTCTCGCAGCGAGACGTCTCGGGACGCGTTGATCTTCACCTGCTGGGCTTCCGCCTCACGGACGGCGGCCTCCTGGTCGGTGGCGGCCTGGGCCATACGAGCGTCGCGACTCACGGTCGCCACGCTCTGCTTGCCCAGCAGCTCGATGTAGTTCGATTCGTCGGAAAAGCTCTGGATCGTGAACGCATCGATCTGCAGGCCGCTGGTGGCGAGGTCACCCTTGGCGGCGTCCTGGACCTGCTGCAGAAGCTTCTGCCGGTCGCGGATCAGCTCCTCGATCGTCAGCGTGCCGACGATCGACCGCAGCGAACCCTCGAGCACGTTCTTGACGATGGAGTCGACCTGCTCGGGTTTGGCGTCCAGGAATCGCTCGGCCGCATTCCGCAGCGACTCGACGTCGCGACCGATCTTGAACGTGGCGACGCCCTGGACCTGGACCTTGATGCCCTGGCTCGTGACCGCGTCGGTCAGCTGCACGCCGATCTGCCGGGCCGTCAACTTGAGCTTGCCGACACGGTTGATGAGCGGCATGACGAAAGTGCCGCCGCCCACGACGACCTTCACGCCCTTGTCACCGCGCGCGGACACGGCCTGGCCGTGCTCGTCGCGAACTTTGGCGCCGCGCGACCCGGCGACGATCAGCGCCTCGTTGGCGCCCGCGACGTGGTAGCGGCTCGCGACGAACGCGATGAGCAGAACCAGGATGACGACGGCGGCGACGCCGAGAAAAGGACTGGACGTAAGAAAGTCAGGCATTGGTTCGAGCTCCTTCGGTGCCCACCGGTGATTCCGGCGTGACGACGAGGTTGTTGCCGGCGACCGCGACGACCTTGACGACCTTGCCCGACGCGATGTCGGCGTCCGCGGTGGCGGTCATGTTGTGCGAGCTGCCGGCGAAGCTGATCAGGACGGTGCCAAAACGGTTGGCGGGAATGGCGACCGAGACCCTACCGGTCGATCCGACCATCTCCTCGAGGCTGAAGGCTTCGGACGACTGGGCCGAGCCGAGGACCTTGAACGCGCCCAGCACGACGCCCCCTCCCACGACACCCGCGGCCGCCCCGACCAGAGTGGCCAGGCCGGCCCCAAGGCCGAGGCTGTGCACGGCGAAGAGTCCGCCGACCCCGAACATGGCGAGGAAGCCGAGGAGGACGGGCGTCGGCGACACGCCGCCGAGATCGAAACCCAGGTGGATGGCGTTCAGGATCCCGCCGCACAGGTCGTCGAAGATCAACGTCAAGAGAAGGAGTCCACCACCGATCAGTAGGCAGGCCCCGAAGACGAGATCCGCGGTATTCATGACCGCTCCACCAGCGACTGCATCTTAGGACGGGCGCCGCTTAATGGTCTGCTAAGCGTCGAGGAAGCGGGCTATCGCCTCCGCCGCGGCCGGGTCCATGCCGATCGTGTAGTGGTTGGCGTCGATCTCGACGCCCTCGGCCGCCGGCACCTCCTGAAGGAACCGCTCGTAATCGGTTTTGGGCAGGATGAACCCGAAGTTAGGCGGAATCTCCTGGGATGCCCGCATCAGCAGCACCGGCATGGTGAGGGCCTTCCACAGCTGGTATGGATCCTGAGTCTGCCTGTACTGCTCGTCTTCCCACGGCGCGGCCCTCTGCGTCCGGAAGCCGACGCCGCCGTCCACGTCGACCAGCTCGTAGTCGAAGAGTCGTTCCCACGGCTCGAACGGCTGATAGTGGGGCATGGTGCGGACGAGAGACATGAAGGCGTCTCGCGACGGAAAGACTGCCGACAGCCTGTCCAGCCCCGCGTAGACCGGAACCTCGGCGGAGTCGTCGACCGCCCCCGCCGCATCGATGAGGACGACTCGGCGCACCCGTTTCGGTGCCATCTGGGCGACGACCATTGCGATCCACGCGCCCATCGACCAGCCGATCACGTCGAACGTCTCCGCGCCAAGACGGTCGGCGATCTCGATGACGTCCCGGGCGTGAGCCGGCCAGCCGTACGTCCCTGGTGCCGTCTTTTCGCTGCGCCCGCGTCCGCGCGGATCGAAGGCGACCTTACGGTGTCTGGTGTCGTCAAGCGCGCTGAAGATGACGTCAAAACTGCGCAGGTTCGCGCTGAGTCCCGGGATCGCGATCACCGCCTGACCGCTGTCTTTGCCGGAAACCTCGACCGCGACCTCGCCAGAGGCCAGCTTCACTCGCCGACAGCCCGGCGCTGCCGGGTGGCCTCGGTTCGCGCCTCCCGATTGAGTACCGCGACCTCGATCGGCAGCACGCCGGCGTTGACGAGTCCCGCCCAGAGACCGCCCGCAAGCGAGCCGATCACCGAGCAAACGATACCCAGCACGAGGCCGACGCCTGGGATCACGAGGAACCAGTTGTCGGACACGGACTGGAGCGAGTTGACCTGGTCGCCGAGCGGCAGGAGCTGCTGCGTGATGCCGAGGCTGTAGCCGAGCTGCGCCTGCCAGTCGACCACCGCGCCCGCAAGCCAGCTCAGCAGCGCGCCGAGCGTCGCGCCGATGAACAGACCGAACACGAACCCGCTGATCGCGCCTGCGAACATCGCGCTTCGGATCGACAGACGGACGAGGTAGTCGTTCACCACGCGGGCCGCCTCCTTACACGCGACAGCGCGAAGATGATCAGCGCCAGCACGAACGCCGGCAGCGCGAGTCCATAACCGATGTATGGCAGAAGGCGCGAATGGCGTTCGGTGGCCGTGATCGGCACGGCCACGCCTTTAGACCTGACCGCCGGCGGTGGCGTGGACGGAGCCGTGATGGCGTAAGCGCTCGCCACGATCGGGCCGACCGGTCGCAAGGTTCCGTCCGGCCGGTAAAGACCGAACCGCTCGACCGTGATGCCGGGGCGCTGGGTCCAGTAGTCGTCTAGCGACCACCACACCGCCGCGCCGACGAATCCATTCGGCTCGGTGTCGAAACTGGAGGACAGCTGCTCGTAGTAGACGTTGAAGACACGCTTCTGCTGCTGTTCGTCGAACGCGTTGTCCGCCCAATGTCCGAACTCGAGGATGAGGATGGGCTTTTTCGGAAACGTCTTATGCACCTGCGTGAGGAACGACTGCACCTCGGCGCCGGACAAGCGGCCACCGTAAAGGACTCCGGTGTAGAGCGTGTAGCCCGCGACGTCGAGGTCGGCGCTCGTCGTGTCGGACGGATCGATTCCATAAGCGGCCTGACCGGTCAGACGCGTGCCGTCGATGTGGTGATCCAGCGCACGCAGCGTGGCGAGCGTCGATTTCCGCTCGTAATCGCCGGTCGATTCGTTGGCAAAACCGTGGAACAACACGCTCGGGCGATTGAAGTCTCGAAGGTCCATCTCCGCGAGCATCTGCTGAGGGATGCCTCGGTCGGTGGCGATGGAGAAGGTCTGAGGCGTGTAGTGATAGAGAGGAATCTCCTCCCAGACGGCCATCCCGAGACGATCGGCGAGCAGTGGAAACAGTTGATCGGGCGGATGGTGGTCGACGCGTATGAGGTCGGCGTGCACGCCCAGGGCGCGGTCAATGAGCGTCGCGATGTCTGCCGGCGACGTTAGCGGCCCACCTTCCGGCAGAGGCTTCTCTTCATGGGCCGCAACGCCGTTGAAGGCGATCGGATCGCCGTTGAGAAGCAGCCGCGGCCCGGTCGAATCGACGCGGATCGACCTCAGGCCGAAGCTCGTGGCCAGCTCGTCAACCGGCTGGCTGTTCGAAAGCACGCTGATCTGAAGAACA
>DASSLJ010000193.1:0-3893 GCA_035689585.1 Candidatus Dormiibacterota bacterium | reverse complement strand
GCTGAGCGATGGTCTGGTGGATGGACTGCTCGAGCTGCGCACGGCCGGCGTCGAAGTCGGCCTCGGTCATTTGCGGGGTCGACGACGGGTCCGTCCCGTTACCGGTCGCCTGCGGGTTGTCCACGCTCAGCTTCGGGTACTTGCTGTTCTCGATCACCGTGATCGTGTGTCCGCCCACGTTGCCCGCGCTGCCCGGCACCACAGCGGCGACATTGGCCGTCACCGTGCCCAACTGTCCGCCCGTAGACCAGGGGACGATCACGTTGCCCGACGTCTGAGCGAACTCGAGGCCGTTGCTGTTCATCAGCCGTTGCCCGTACGGCACGATGATTCCCGGCGACCCGTAATCAGGTGATCCGAGCGTAGGAGCGGAATAGGCGTTCGTGTACACGACCTGTCCGGTCGCCGGCGCGAGCGGGACGTCAATCGAGCCCGTGACCTTGAAACCTTGCGAGCTCGAGCTCGTGATCGTCACGGCACGGACGTGGATCGATCCCTTGCCGGGCTGCGCCGGAATCTCTACATCCTTCATCGTGAACGGCGTCGCCTGCGCGACCAGTGTCACCGATGCGGAGGGCACGAAAACCGCGGCGGCGAAGATGCCGACGAGGATCAGCGTGACGGCGGTCACATAGAGAAGGAAGCGCCCCGGCTTGAGCTCGGTCGCCGTCTTGGTGATCAGCCGAGTTGGTGCCGCAACGCCGACGTGTGTCGTGGGTGCGACCTGCCGTCGCTGCCACCACTTGTGAACAGGCGGTGGCGCCTCGGCTTCGGAAGGAATGCCCTGACCCTGTGGGCCGACCGCCCCGTATACGGGGAAGCCGGTTTCGGACGCCATCTTCTGCACCGCGGGGTCGTCGCACACGACGGTGACCCGCTTGCCGAGCCGCGCGGAGTAGTTGCGCAGCAGCTGGAAGTTGAAGCGGCTCTGCCCGATGCGCGAGCGCATCGGCAGCACGAGCATCGTGTCCTCGCCGTGATAGCGGCGAAGGCGGTCTACGAGCTCGGGGATCTCCTCCTCGGTCTCGACGTAAATCGGGTTCGTTGCCATGGCGTTTATGAGTCTCCTGCGGGTCTGGTCAGACTTTTATAGCCGACAGGACCCGTCTCATGACGGTGTTGACGGTATCCCGCTCCTCGGCTTCGGTTCGGAGGGCGTGGTTGGCCAGGCCCATCGGGGCGATGTCCTGGGGACTTGTCAGCTGGCCGGTCGAGTCGCTCAGGTTGCGTACGTCCGGCGGCAGAAGGTGCCGGACGCGGGGCTCGCGGGGGAACGGGAGGCCGGCCGCCCAGTTGTTCTTGACGAGCTCGGTGGTCAGTTCGGGAAGCAGGCTTCCGCCGCCGCAGAGGTAGATGCTCGTGGGCAGGCGCTCGCCGCGCGAGAGCTCCTTGATGCTCAACGCGAGGCCCTGCAGCAGGACCTCGGCGTCGGCGCTGAGCAGCTCCGAGACCTGCCGCTGCTGATCTGGCGACAGCAGCCCTTCGGAGTGGCGGAGCTTGCGCGCCTCCGCCTCCTCATAGCTCAAGCCGAACGCGAGAGCGAGTCGGCGCGTGAACGCGCGGCCGCCTAGGTTGAACATGCGCGTGCCTTCGACGCCGCCGTCGCGGATCAAGGCGACGTCGGTCGTCCCGCCGCCGACGTCGACGAAAATTCCGCCCTCGGCCCAGATCTCCTCGTTGGCGCACGCACGCGCCAGCGCATACGGCTGCGCGACAGCAGCCGCAAGCTCGAGGTCGAGCTCGCGCACGACGGTCTCGACGGCGTCGATGTGCGTCATCGGCGCGAAGGTGTTGAAGACAGTGACCTCGAGGTTCTTCCCTGTGAAGCCGACCGGGTTGGTGACGGGATATCCGTCGACGCGCACGTTGGTGATCGCGGAGTGCACGAGACGTGCCTCGAGCTGGCCGTAGCTTCGCTCCATCTCGAGCAGGTGCTGCGCCTCGCGCAGGGCGCGGCGCTGGACCATCTGGAGCATTGTCGACATCTCGCTCGAGCGCACCCGCGACTTCGAGTTCTCGCGCGGGTAAGCGATGGTCGACGAAAAGCCTTTGATCAGCTCGCCGGCGATGCCGACGACGACCTGGCCCGGGACGGTCTTGGCCATGTCCTCGGCGGCCTCGAGTGCGCGGTTGCAGGAAAGGATCACCGACTCGAGGTCCGCGATCGCGCCACCGGACATCGCTGCCGGCGCCTGCGGCTCCCTCCCCACTCCGAGCACCTCGCCGTCCGGGCCTTCGCGGCGAACGACGAGGACCTTGATCAGGTCGGTGCCGATGTCGAGGACGGTGAAGTGGCGGTAGTAGTCGCTGCGCTTGCGGAGGAACTTGAATTTGGTCACTTGAGGGCCTCGTCCAGGCGCTTGAAAGCCTCGTCGGCGGAGACCGTCAGGGTGCCCGTGACGAGATGCGCCGGGCCGCCCCCCTTACCGAAAAGCTCCTTGAGGCGGTTGGCATCGTACTGGCTGGTCAGGTCCTTGGACACCTTGATGACAAACTTGTCATTGGCGACGACGGTTACGATCCCCGATCTCACCTTTTCGAGGTAGCGGTCGGCATACGACTTGAGCTCGTCGACGCTGGAGGCGTCCACCGACGCGGCGACGTAGTCGATCTTTCCGTGCTTGACCTCGACGCCGTCGCGCCCGATCCGCTCGTGGCGCAAGCGTTCCCGCTCGCGTTCGAGCTCCTTGACCTGCGCACGCAGGGCCTGCACGCGCTCGGGAAGCTGGTCGGGACCGGTGTTGAACGACCGCGCGAGATCGGTCAGCAGCTCGCGGTCTTTGCGGACCAACTCGTCGGCGGCTTCGCCGACGACCATGTCGAGCCGTCGCAGACCGGAGCCGATGCTCGACTCGGAAATGATGATCGCGCTGCCGATGTCGGCGGTGTTCTTGACGTGCGTTCCGCCGCACAGCTCGCATGTCCAGTCGCCGAAGCAGACGACCCGAACCACGTCACCGTACTTCTCTTCGAAGAGATGCATCGCGCCCTGCGCGACGGCTTCTTTGTAAGGCTTCTGGGTGTCGTGGAAAGGAAGGCCTTCGCGTACCTTCTCGTTGATCCGGCGATTGATGCGCGCAAGTTCATCCTTCGTGATCGCACGGTTGAGCGGAATGTCGAACGTCGTGTGATCCGGTCCGACCCATGAGCCTTTCTGCACGACGTGTTCGCCGAGCGTCTCGCGCAGCGCTTTGTGGAGGAGATGCGTCGCGGAATGGTGGCGCATGATCTGGCGCCGGCGCTTCTCATCGACCGAAGCGGTCGCCTTCTGCTCTGCAACGATCTCGCCGGTCACCACTGTGCCGATGTGGGCGATCGCGTTCTCGACCGGCCTTTGCGTGTCGTCCACGCGCACGCGGCCGCTCGGCGTGCTGATGAAGCCGGTGTCGCCGATCTGGCCGCCCGACTCGCCATAAAAGGGCGTCCGGTCGAGGAAGACCTCGACCTCATCGCCTTCACTCGCGGTGTCGACCGGCGATCCCTCGCGTCGAATGGCCGTGATCTGGCTTTCGGTGGACAGATCGCGGTAACCCATGAACTGCGATTTCGGGAGGTCCTTCACCTGCGCAAGGGTCTGCGGCAGATTGCGACGCGAGCGTTCGCGCTGCAGAGTCATCTCCGCTTTGAAACCTTCATCGTCGATGTGCAGACCACGTTCGGCCGCCAGCTCGCGCGTCAGTTCGAGCGGAAAACCGAACGTGTCGTGCAATCGAAATGCGTCTGCCCCCGAGACAGTCTTGCCGCCGCGCGATGCGACCTTCTCGAACTGCACCATGCCCTCGTCGAGGGTGCGCGCAAATCGTTCCGCCTCCGCATCGATCGTGCTCGTGATGAATCGTTCGCGGTCCCGAAGCTCGCCGTAGTGGTCGCCATACATCGCAACGGTTCGTCTT
>DASSLJ010000192.1:0-4214 GCA_035689585.1 Candidatus Dormiibacterota bacterium | reverse complement strand
CGCGAGCTCTCGCACCTGCCGGTGATCGTCGACCCCTCGCAGGCGACGGGTAAGTGGACGCTGGTCGGGCCGATGTCGCTCGCCGCAATTGCGGCCGGCGCGAACGGCCTCATCATCGAGGTGCATCCGACGCCGAACCAGGCGCTGTCCGACGGCGCGCAGTCGCTCGACTTCGCGGCGTTCGACCGCCTGATGGTGGACGTGCGGCGGCTCCTCGGCTCAATGCAGAAACAGCTGGCGTAGTTCTTGGTAGCGACGGTCGGCATCGTCGGCCTCGGGCTCATGGGTTCGTCGTTCGCGCTCGCGCTCAAGAAAGTGCGACCGGACATCGCCGTCGTCGGCACCGACCCCAATCCGGCCGTGCTGGAGAAGGCGCTCAAGCGCGACATCGTCGCGAGCGCCGACGCAGACCCTGCGGTGCTGGCGATGGCCGATGCCGTTTTCGTGGCAGCGCCGATCAGCGCGATGCGTACGGTGTTTGCCGAGCTCGCTCCGGTCCTTGGAGGCAAGCCGGTGACCGACATGGCGAGCACCAAAGCGACCGTCATGGAGTGGGCCGCGGCGGAAGGGCTGGACCTCGTCGGCGGGCATCCGATGTGCGGCAAAGAGGACACGGGCATCGATGCTGCCGACGGCACGGTGTTCAAAGGCGCTGCATGGGTGCTGACGCGCGATGAGATGGCGATCACATCGCTTGTCGAAGCGGTCGGCGCGCATCCGGTTTTCATGGACGCGATCACGCACGACCGCCTGGTGGCCGGTGTCAGTCACTCGGCGTTCTTGCTGTCCGTCGCTTATGTGCTCGCGCTGTCGCGGCGCTCGGAGTGGCCGGAAGCCTCCCGTCTTGCCGCGAGCGGGTTTCGCGACATGAGCCGGCTCGCGGGCGGCGATCCGGGCATGTACGCGTGGATCGCGCGGACGAACAGGGAGCACGTGCTCGAGCTGCTCGACGCGATCAGCAAGGAGCTGGGACGGCTGTACCGCCACCTCGAGGCCGACGACCCGCGGTTGGTCGAGCTGTTCGAAGAGGCGCGTGCAGTGCGCGAGCGCTGGGCGAAGAAGTGAACACTTCGAACCCCCGGATTGGCGCGCCTATCCGGAGTCTCGGCAGGCGTGATCGCCTGATATACCGGCCTATGCGTCGATCAAGACGGGGCGTAGAGCGGTGACGGCTTCAGCAACCCGACGACCAGGATTACCTGGCGCGTTTGCGGATCGAGCAGCAACTGGACGGTGTCTTCTGGTACCAGCACGTTGGCAGCGCCTGATCGAACGATCTGCGTCTCAGTCACCACGCCGGCCGCGTTCACCCGGAGCGTGACGATCTTGGATGCTCGGAATCCTGGGTCGACTCGAACGACCTCTCCTGTGCCTGCGACGCCCGATTGGAGGGCACGGGTGTCCTTGGACATCTCAAACGCCTCCTCGGCACCGATCAGCAACACCCCGGCGGCAGCGATGACCGCGAACGCCAACAATCGTCGATCCACCAGCATCGCGCCGACAAAGAGCGCTGCCGGCACGACCAGGACCCCCGCCAGAACGGAATATGCGCTGAGGATCTTCACGAGGCTCACATCGCGAGGCGGATCGGGCTGCGAGGCGAGCACCGCCGCTGCGTACGCGTTGAGCCGGTCTTCAGGAGCCCACTTCATTGGCGCAAGTCTTGCTCAAAGAGCTGACTCGGGCAACCGCCTTTCGGGACGATTCGACAGGTGATCGCGACCGTCAAGCGTGCTCGCGGACTGCAGGGCACGGTCCGCGTGCCCGGCGACAAGTCCATCTCGCATCGCGCGCTGATCCTCGGTGCGATTGCGACCGGCGAGAGCACCGTTCAGGGGCTCTCCACGGGCGCCGACGTCGAATCGACGGCGTCGTGCTTGCGCGCGCTCGGCGTGCAGATCGACGAGGGCAAAGTGCACGGTCGCGGCATGCGCGGGCTGCGCGCATCTGCGGCCCCACTCGATTGCGGCAACTCCGGCACGACCATGCGGCTGCTCGCGGGCCTTCTTGCGGCCCAGGAGTTCGAGAGCGAGCTGACCGGCGACGAGTCGCTGTCGAGGCGGCCGATGGACCGCGTGGTCAAGCCTCTGCTGGAGATGGGTGCTCGAGCGGAATGGCCGCCGCTGCGCGTCGGCGGCGACCCGCATCTCCACGGCGTCGACTACGCGACGCCGGTTCCGAGCGCTCAGGTCAAGTCGGCGATCCTGCTCGCGGGCCTGTATGCGGAGGGCACGACAACAGTCGTCGAACCGGTGCGCACGCGCGACCACACCGAGGTGATGCTGGGTGCTGCGGGCGCGAACGTCACGGTCGACGGTCTGCGCGTGTCAGTCCAGTGCACTGATCGACTCAAGCCGGTGCACATCCACGTCCCCGGCGACTTCAGCGCCGCGGCGTTCTGGATGGTGGCGGGCGGTCTGGTGGCCGGATCGGACATTCGGTTGCTCGGGGTTGGCGTGAACCCAACGCGGACCGCGTTCGCCGAGCTGCTGACGTCAACCGGGTTTCGTATCGACCGCGCCAACGCGCGCTTCGAAGCCGAGGAACCGGTCGCGGACCTGCGCATCCGCCCGGCACAAGACCTGCGTCCGGTCCACGTGGAGCACGACCTGGCGGCGCAGATGATCGATGAGCTGCCCGTGCTGGCCGTCGCGGCCACGCAGGCAAACGGCAGCAGCGTCATCTCCGGCGCATCCGAGCTGCGCATCAAGGAGTCGGACCGGATCTACGCGATGGAGGAGGGCTTGAGCGCCATGGGCGCGGACATAACCGCGAGCGAGGATGGATGGGTCATTCGTGGACCGCGCCATCTCGAAGGCGCGCGCGTCGATTCGGCCGGTGACCACCGCGTAGCGATGGCGCTTGCCGTCGCGGGCCTGATCGCCGACGGCAAGACTGAGATCGATGGTGCCGAGTGCGTCGAGATCTCATATCCGGGGTTCTTCGACGACTTGGAAGCGCTGGCTTGAAGATCCGGTGCGCCATCGACGTCGACGTGGTCGGGCTCGAGCTCTACGAGCTGGAGGTCACACCGCCGCGTGACGACTTCGAGCTAGAGGTCAAGCGGGCGACGACGGTGGCGCTCTCGGGCGATGTGCCGCCGCTCGATCGAGCACGCGAGCTGTACCGGCGATTCGGCACTGATCCGACACGGATGCGGCCTTCATCCGAGGCTTTACTCCGCCGCATCAAGAAAGGGGAGTCGCTCCCGCGCATAAACTCGCTGGTCGATGTCGCCAACGCACTCTCGGTGCAGCTGCAAGTACCCGTGGGCCTCTATGACCTCGGCAAGGTCGTTGGAGACGAGCTCGTGATCCGTGTCGGCCGCGACGGCGAGAGCTACGAAGGCATCGGCAAGGAGAAGGTCAACGTCGCCGGACGGATCTGCGTCGCCGACGCCGAAGGCCCGTGCGGCAACCCGAGCGCCGACTCAGCGCGGACGATGATCACCGCGTCGACCGAGTCGGCGGCGTGGATCTATTTTCTTCCCGTGCGCGACGAGGACATCGACCGCACCGCCGAGCTGATCGCAGTCTTCGGGCGCGGCCTCGTCAGGATGATCGTGTAGTGGGCCACCACCGGGGCTGCTCGCGTCTTCGCGGCCTAGACGGCCGGACGCCTGCGGCGCCAAAGCCGGCGTCCGGGGGCCCGGCGCTCACTCGTCGCGCATCAAACGATGCGCTCCTCGTCGCGCCACCCCTTCCTTGGCTCCGGCCGTCGATGCCGCGAAATATGCTTCGCATCCCCGTGGCGGCCCACTAAGTGCCGGTCGCCACGGAGCAGGTCCTCGTCGTGCGACGTGACGACATCTTTCCCGACGGTGCATGGCATGGCTTCGTCACCGAGGACCTCGACCGCTACCAGAGGCTGATTCGCGAGAAGCACCTCTTCATGCCGCGCGCCGACGTCGAGGACGACCCCAACTTCCAGCAGATCATTCCGTACGTGGTCTTCCGCCACAAGGATCGGTACTTGCTCACGCACCGGCTCCGCGCGTCGTCCGAGAAGCGGCTGCGCAAGCAGTACTCGCTCGGCGTGGGCGGCCACATCAATCCCGGCGACCTGCAATCGGGTGACCCGATCCTCGACGGGCTGAAGCGCGAGTGGGAGGAGGAGGTCGTCTACGACGGCCCGCTCAACGCGCGCCTCATCGGTCTGCTGAACGACGAGTCGGCGCCTGTGTCGAAAGTCCATCTTGGGGTCGTTTTCCT
>DASSLJ010000191.1:0-6126 GCA_035689585.1 Candidatus Dormiibacterota bacterium | reverse complement strand
ATGTGTACCTCCACGACTGGCAGTGCGAGGGCCTGCAAGCAATCGTAGAGGGCGAGCGAGTAATGCGACAAGGCCGCGGGGTTGATCACGATCCCGGCCGAGCCTGGGCCCTCTTTGTGAAGGAAGTCGATGATCTCGCCTCGCTGTTGCTCTGAAAGAAAGTCACTTCGAGCCCGAGCGCTTTGGCTTTGGTCTCGACGGTTGATTTGAGGTCGGCGAGCGAACGGGTTCCGTAGATGTGCGGCTCGCGCTTGCCGAGGAGGTCGAGATTCGGACCGTTGACGACGACGACCCTCTTCATGCGAGGGCCCTCGTAACGACGCGGCGTACCAGCGGGCTCGGAACTGTATGCCCGATCTCCGCATGACCGATCCGCCGCGGCATGACCCATGCAACCTTCCCTCGGCGGGCTTTCTTGTCGAGCGCGATGGCGGCGATCAAGCGGTCGGGATCGGCGCGCGGCGCCTGGTCCGGAAGCTCGAGCGCCGAGAGAAGCTCGTCCTGCGCCTCGACGGTGCGTTTGCTGCACAGCTCGAGCGAGAGCGCGATGCGTGCGGCGACGCGCATTCCGAAGGCGACTGCGCGCCCGTGACTGATCCGAAAGCCTGTCGCGGCCTCGAGCGCGTGGCCCGCGGTGTGACCGTAGTTGAGGATTGCGCGCGGACCGCGGTCGCGTTCGTCCTTGGCGACGACCAATGCCTTGGCGGCCACGCAGCGAAACACGACGCGCTCGAGCATGGAAAGGTCGCGTTCGAGCAGCCGAGGTGCGTTGCGCTGCAGCAGATCGAACAGTCCACGGTCCATGGCGACGGCGTACTTTACAACCTCCGCGAACGCGTCCCGGAAGTTCGGCGCGGGCAGCGTTTCGAGCGTGGCGAGGTCGGAGATGACCGCGGATGGCTGCCAGAAAGCTCCGACCGCATTCTTCGACCGCCGGCCGTTGACGCCCGTCTTCCCGCCGATGCTCGAATCGACCATCGCCAGCAGCGTCGTCGGCACGGCGACGAGGCGGACGCCACGCTGCCACACGGCGGCTGCGAAGCCGGCCAGGTCACCGACGGTCCCCCCGCCGACGGCGATCACACAGCCGCCACGGTCGAGCTCTTGACGCTCGAGAAAAGCGAGTACGGCCTCGAGCTCTGTCAGCGATTTCGACCGTTCGCCGGCCGGCATCGCGTGGATCGCGGTCTTCAATCCCGCGCGTTTGATGGCCTTGGCGACCTTGCTCGCATAAGGCCGCGCGTTGGTGTCCGTGACGATCGCGGCGCCGGTCGGTTGCAGGCGCGTGACGATGTCACGCAGCTCGCGATTGAGGTCCGTGCCGATCAGCACCGGATATCCGCCAGACGACGAGTCGAGGATCAGGCGGACCAAAGTTGCAGGACCTCGTCAGCCACTACCCGCGGCGACCGGTTTCCGTCGACGCGGAACGTCGCGAGCTCGTACCGCGGGCGGCGACGCTCGAGGAGCGCCTCCACCTCAGTTGCGCTGCGGTTGAGGATCAGCGGCCGCGCGTGAAAGTGCCGGATCCGCTCCCACAACACATCAAATGGGACGTCGAGAAAGACGCTCGTCGACTTCTCGGAAACGAGACGCCAGTTGTCGTCGTCGATGACCACGCCCCCACCGAGCGCGACCACTGAATCCGCTAGCAGCACTTTGGGCAGCGTCGCCTTCTCGAACGCGCGGAACGAATCCTCGCTGTGCGTCGCAAAGATCTCGGCGATCGACATGCCCGCCTGGTCTTCGATCATCGTGTCGAGGTCGAAGAATCGCGCCTTTGCGCGCTCGGCGACGATGGCACCCACGAGCGTCTTGCCGGCGCCCATGAAGCCGAGCAGCGCGAGCGGTTTGCGCTGGGCCGTCTAAACGCCGCTCGGGTTGGCCGGCACGGGAGCGCCCGAAGGAGTGGCCTGGAGACCACCGCGCCGCTTCTCCGATTGCATGAAGACCTGGTCGCGGAACTCTCCGGGCTTGGGCAGGTACTGCAGGACCTCGGCGCCCTGCGCGCCGGCCGCGTCGACCTCGACCCGGCCGTAGTTGAAGACGCGGCCGATCACCGACTGCTTGGTGGTGCAGTCCTGGACGCGGTCGATGGGGATGATCTTCTCCTGGCGGCTGAAGACTCCGGTCTGGATCATGATCCGCTGGTCGGTCAGCGTGTAGACGATCGACTGCCAGCTGATCCAGACGGCAATGAGCCAGATCAGCGCGAGCGCGGCGACGCCCAGGCTGAGAAACGTTCGCAGATGCGGAACATAGATGCCGGCCTGGATGTTCGGGCTCAGCAACGTGAAGTCGAGGATTGCGACCGCGACCACGAGCACAGCGGGCAAGAAGACGCTTCCGACGATCGTCACCCAGTGCGGGTGATCTTTCAGGACGAGGTTTTCACCGGGCAGGAGCTTGCTCATGGCGCCGTATTTTGACCCAACGCGAGCATCAAAAGCGCGCCTGCCGCGAGGTACGGGCCGTAGGCGATGTTGCCCTTGAGCGAGCGGTGGACGACGATGAACGTGATCGCCCCGACCGCAGCCAGGAGCACGCCGTAGAACAGCGCGCTCGCGGTGTAGGGCCATCCGAGCAAAAGCCCCATGAACACGGCGAGCTTCACATCGCCAAAGCCGAGCGCCTCACCTTTGAAGATCGCGGCGCCGAGAAGCGCGAGGCCGAGGAACAGCAATCCCGCTCCGAGGCCTGTCGCGATCCCAGCCCACCACGGCTGATGCCATAGACCGAGCGAGTCGCTCACGAGCACGGTGAGACTCACGAGGAGCGCGAGGGCCATGGCGGGAAACATCACCCGGTCGAGGATGAGGTGGTACTCGAAGTCGAAGAAGATCACCTGGACCAGCACGAGCCCGAAGATGCTGCGCACGAGGAGCACCGGGAAAGAGCTGATCTGGAGGGCATAGATCGCGAACACGATCGCCGCCGCGACAGGTGGGCCGTAGACCTGCCACCACCGATGTCCGGGCTCCAGGCCTCCCTCGAGCTCCGCCAGGCGGACCGAGCCCCAGCGCACACCGATGCCGGCCGCGGCGCCGACGATCGCCCACAAGACGGCCATCACATAGGAATTCACGGCTGCAGAGTCTCGCGCATCGCGTCGAGCGGCGCGGCCCGCCCGGTCCACATCAGGAACGCCGCCGCGCCCTGCGCCAACAAGATCTCCCAGCCGTCCACGGCCCTGAGGCCGAGCGATCGTGCCTTGCGCACCAGGGGAGTTCCACCCGTCACGTAGACGAGGTCGAGGACCGCCCCATCTTTGGGCAGCGCTGCGGGGCGCAGCGGCATCTCATCATGGCGGCCGAGCGGAGTGGCGTTGATCAGGACGTCGGCCCCGCGCGAAAGCGCCGGCACCGACGGGTCGCTCCACGCGATCTTCTTGCCAGGGAGGTCCGCCTCGTCGGGTCGGCGGCACACGAACGTGATGCGGGCCCCCTCCAGGGCCACCGCGGCCGCTCGCGCGGCGCCGCCCGCGCCGAGGATCACGGCGTTTGCACCCTCGGTCTCGAGCCCGACCTCATCGGCCGCCGTTCGGATTGCGACGATGTCGGTGTTGAATCCGCCGAGCCGGCCTGCCTGGTTGACGATCGTGTTGACCGCGCGTGCCTTCAAGGCCGCGGGCGAGATCGTGTCGAGCTGATCCATCACCGTCTGCTTGTACGGGATGGTGACGTTCGCGCCGGCGACATCCGGCGCCCGCAGACTCTCAACGGCGCTCTTCAGTCGGTCAGGTGGAACGTCGACGAGCTCGTACGACCAGTCGTCCATGCCGAGCGCCTCGAACGCGGCGTTTTGCATGGCGGGACTGCGCGAGTAGGAGATTCCGTGGCCGAGGATGTACGCCTTCAGCTGCCGCTCGTGCCGTACTTCGCGACGTCGCTGTCAAACTGCTGCTGATTCGTCTCGAAGTGCGTCGTGCCCTGCCGGTCGGTGAAGTAGAAGAGATAGTTGGTCTTCGGTGGGTTGACGCAGGCGTTGATGGCCGCCTGACCGGGGTTGCTGATGGCGCTTGGAGGCAGGCCGGTGTGCTGCCGGGTGTTCCAGGGATTGGGCTGTGCCAGCTCGGTGCCGGTCGGCTCCGGTGACAGGCGCCCCAACCCGTACAGCAGCGTCGCGTCGACTCCGAGCGGCATGTTGATCGCGAGCCGGTTGTAGTAGACGCTGCAGACGTTGCCCCGGTCGGTCGGTGATTTGTCGTTGGCCTCCCGGTCGACCATCGACGCGAGGATGACGATCGTCCTGATGTCTGCGGCGGGCCTGGAGGTCGTCGGCTTCGCGATCTGAGCACGGAGGTCGGCGTTGAAGATCGCGCCGAACTGCTGCAGCTGCGCGGTCACGATGCCTTTCGGACCCGCGGCCGGATCGATCAGATAGGTGTCGGGATAGAAATAGCCCTCGTACGGGAAATCGCCGTTTGCAGTCTGGGCGGGCAGGAAGTTGTATGCCTGCGCGAGCGCCGGATCCTTGGCGGCGGCGAGGTACGCGGCACCGGTGATCCCTGGAATCGCGCGCTGGTCGATCATCTGGGCCTGGTAGCGCAGCGGGAAGCCTTCTTTGAACGTCAGCCGCTTCTCGTTGGGATGGCCGTGCTGCAGCGCGTTGACGATGTCGCTCATCGACATGTTGGTGTTGAGGTTGAAGTCACCGTACTGAAACCTCGGGCCTGCCCCGGTAGCGCGCTCGTAGATGTCCCAGGCGATCGTGCTCCGGATGAGACCGAGGTCATGGAGGTCGGTGCCGATCTGCGAGGGCGTCTCGCCAGGGTCGATGTGGAATGGAACCGCATGGCTGGCCGTCGACACCGGCGTGTTGACGTTGTAGTTCCACCAGTCGACGCCGCGCGAGATGCCAAAGCCGAGCAGCGCAAGGATCACCAGGAGCGCGATGAGCCGCTTCATTCAGTCAACTTCGTCTTTCTCGAGCGCGGCCATCACTTTCTGGAAGTCCTCGCCGTCGACCGTCTCGAGCCCGGAATCCGATTCACGGAGCAGCAAGACGGCATCGGGATCGTGCGCGTCTTCGACGAGGTAATAAGCAACTCCCTCGAGGTCGAAGGCGTCGTGCATCTTGAACCGTCGTTCCACGCCCGACTCGTCGATCAACGTCACTTCGTCGCTCATCGCTTGGCGTCGAGATGGGATTGCAGGAGCAGCGTCGCCGCGACCTGGTCGATGGTCGCGCGGCGGCGGGCGCGACGCACGCCGGTGGAGATCATCGAGCGTTCCGCCAGCGCGGTGGTAAGCCGCTCATCGACGAGCTCGACCGGCAAGCCCGACGCCTTGCGGAGCTCGTCGCTCAGCTGCCGCGAGGCTTTCGCCTCGGGACCGTGCGATCCATCGAGCCGGCGCGGAAGGCCGACCACGATGCGCGCCGCGTCGTGCTCCTTTGCGATCTCCGCAAGCCGCTTCGCGAGCGTGTCGCGTGGTTCGGCATCGATCGTGCCGAGCGGCTGCGCGATCGTCGCCGTGGGATCGCTCAGGGCCAGGCCGACGCGCTTTGACCCCGGATCGACGCCCAGCACCCGCACCGCTACGGGTGCGGCGACGGCGATGGCGACGCTGTGCCCTGTGCGGCGGCGCTGGCCGATGGGGCGTTCGACTGGACCACGTAGTGGAGCGTGATCCGGCGATCGAGCAGCGGCATCAGCGGCAGCGCGAGGGGTTCCTCTTTGATCGCGACCGAGCGGATCGGCAGCTTCTCCAGATAGAACCGCGCCTGCGCGGTCGGCCGGCCGACGATGGCGGCGCGGATCTGGCTTTCGTCGAGCGTCGGCGCGACGTACGCCGATGCGCTGCCGACGAAGACGAGGTAACCGCCCTTCGCCGAGCTCAGCAAGCGGTAGTCGACCTGGGTTGGGCTCTCGGTGATGAGCTGCAAATTGTTTGGGACGTGCTGCGCGAGGTTGGTCTTGTACGCCGCGATCACGTCCGCGTCGTTGTAGAAATCCCCCTCGCCGGTGATCGACATGGTGCCGCTGAAGCTCGGCACCTTATCGCCCGGCTGGTGGTCGGTGGTGTACTGCGGAGCACCAAGATCAGCGTGTCGCTCAGCTTCTCGCCAGGCTGCCCCCCGGCCTGGATCTGCTGAGCGATGGTCTGGTGGATGGACTGCTCGAGC
>DASSLJ010000190.1:0-8739 GCA_035689585.1 Candidatus Dormiibacterota bacterium | reverse complement strand
GCAGAGGAAATCGGCCGGACGCGCGACTTCGACCGCCGCCTACCGCCAAGAACCGGCGGCGATGAGGTGGCACGTCTCAGCGCGAGCTTCAACGGCATGCTGACCCGCCTGCAGGAAGCATTCGAGTCGCAGCGCCGCTTCGTCGCCGACGCGTCGCATGAGCTGCGCACACCTCTCACGACAATCCAGGGCAACGCAGGGCTGCTCGCATCACGCGAAGTGTCGCCGGACATACGCCAGGCGGCGGTCGCCGACATCGTGCAGGAAAGCGCGCGCATGTCGCGGCTCGTCGACCGGCTGCTGACGCTTGCTAAGGCGGATGCCGGACTGCAACTGCAGCTGGCGGAGGTTGACCTCACCGCGCTCGTGGAGGAGGTGTGTCGCCAAACCGGCAGGACGATCGACGTCGACACTGTCGCCGCCCACGTGGACGGCGACGAGGATGCGCTACGCCAGCTGTTGTGGATTCTTCTCGACAACGCATTTCGCTACGCGTCGTCGCGCGTGATTGTGAGGCTGAGCGCCGAGGGGGGTTGGGCGCGCCTCGTCATCGCCGATGATGGTCCGGGGATTCCGGTCGAGCAGCGCGGCAAGATCTTCGAGCGTTTCTACCGCGCCGACTTGTCGCGCACCGGTTCGCATGCGGGTCTTGGGCTCTCGATCGCGAGCTGGATCGTTGCGGAGCACCACGGGCGCATCGTCGCCGGCAATGCGGTGACTGGCGGCGCCGCGTTCCTGGTCGACCTACCGCTCTTACGGAGCTCTTAATCGCAGCCATCACGCTGGCTGCCATGTTCGACATCGCCCCCGACCACGCGATCGGCCTCTACGCGGGGTTGTGCGCCCTTCCGTTAGCGCTTTTCGCGCTGCGCGTCCGCCACGTCGACGTCACCGCGACGGTGAGCGGCGCGTCGGTGCTGCTGGCGATCGCCGGTGCCGTGCACATCGGCCTCGTGTGGACGCATCGCGACGAAGCCCTGACCGCGATCCTGTTCGCCGGCAATGGGCTCCTGTACATCGCGCTGTCTCAGCTTTGCCGATGGCGCTGGTGGCGACCGGTTTCGGTGGCTCTGATCACCGCCACGCTCCTCGGCTACAACGGCTACATCGTCCTTGGCCTGGATGCGCCGGATCAGGTCGCGATCGCCACCGACCTCGTCGAGCTGACCGCGCTCGGGCTGCTCTTGATCCCGACTAGCGGCGTATCCCGATGGCGCGCGACGCGGTGGACGGCGTTAGGGGTGGCCGTTCCGCTTCTGACCATGGTGACGATGGCGACGGTCTGGATCGACGACCTGGCCCGGCCCAACGCGCAGCACGCGCATGCGGGGGCGGTCGTGCAGGCGACAAACGAAGTGGCAACGCCGGCGCAGTCCGCCGCCGCGCAGCGGCTCTACGACGAGACCGCCGTCGCCATCCGACCTTACGCGGACTGGCGCGCCGCCTTCGCCGCGGGATACCGGCCCGGGCCGCAGAACACACCGACGACCCACTGGATGAACCAGCACTACGTCGACGCCGGCTATGTGCTGGACCCGCGACATCCACAAGGTCTGGTCTACGCGAACACCAAGCACGGCCCAGTGCTGATCGGCGCAATGTTCGAGATGCGGCGAATAGGACAGTTCGGTCCCGACCCCGGCGGTCCGCTCACGGCGTGGCACCAGCACACCAACATCTGCTTCACGCCGTTCGGCTTCGAGTTCAGCCTCATGTCGCCTACCGCGACCTGCCCGCTCGGCGCCATCGATATCACGACGCCACCGATGCTCCACGTCTGGATCGTCAATAACCCGGGCGGCCAATTCGCGATCGACATCGATCCCAAGGTCGTGAAGCAGATTGACCAGGCCTGAGACCAACTCGCGCCCCGAGGCGGCGTTCGTTCTGCTTGTGATGCAGGCGATGTTCTGGCTGATCGCCGGGATCTCGGCCGCGCCGTTCGGCGCGGCCGGCGAAATTCACATGGCCGGCCTGGCCGTGTTGACGATGCTGCTGGCGATCGCGACTGTGCTGTGTGCACTCGGCGTGCTCTGGCGCAAACGGCGTGCCCGGGCGCTGGCGATTGCGCTCGAGGTCGTCTGCCTCTTCGGCTCGGCCGTCCTGTGGCTGCTTCCCGTCGGATTCAACACCGGTCTCGTGTCTACGCTCGTCAACGCCGCACTGCCCCTCGCGATCATCGTGCTGCTGCGGAAGGACCAACAAGCGTTTTCATAGACGAGGTGTTGTTTGTCGGGACCTCGGGGTGGCAGTACGCGCACTGGCGCCGCGTGTTCTACCCGGAACGCCTGCCGCAGCGCGCGTGGCTTCCTTTCTTCGCGCAGCGATTTCAAACCGTGGAGGTCAACAACACCTTCTACAACCTGCCGGAGAGGAGCGTGTTCGAGCACTGGCGGCTGAACACGCCGGCCGATTTCTGTTTCGCCGTGAAGATGAGCCGATTCCTGACCCATCTCAAGCGCTTGCACGACCCGGAGGAGCCGGTCCAGCGATTCCTGGAGCGAGCTCGTGCGCTCGGCCCCAAGCTGGGTCCGGTCCTTATCCAGTTGCCGCCACGTCTCCAGGCCAACCTGGAACTGCTCGAGGCGACGCTGGCATTGTTCGAACCGTCGATTCGCGTCTCGGTCGAGTTTCGCGACCCGTCATGGTTCACCCCGCAAACGCAAGAGCTCCTCGAGCGACATCGCGCCGCACTGTGTCTTGCCGACACACCGCGCCGCAAACAGCCTTTGTGGCGCACCGCGGATTGGGGCTTCGTGAGATTTCACGAAGGGACCGGCGCTCACGCGCCGGGATATCGGCGCGACGTTCTGCAGCGATGGGTAGAGACGATTGGGCAAAAATGGCCGTCGCACGAGGACGTCTACGTCTACTTCAACAACGACGCAGCCGGATATGCGATCAAGGACGCCATCACGTTCGCGGCGCTTGCGTCCGCCGCCGGCCTCAGCCCGACGCGCGTACCTTCAGCGGACGCCGCCTGAGCGCCGCGTCGGCGTCGTCGGTCGTGACATAGCGCCGGCGAAAGTTGCGGAGCGCGAACCGATCGCACGCGGTTTCGGCCGACGATCCCTTGCCCAGCATCTCGTGCAGATACCAGTGCATCCACTCGTGGCAGTAGAGAAATCGAAGGACGTCGCGGCGGCCGCTGAAACGGACCGTCTCCGAAGCCCACGCAAACCGCATTCCGGCTCCGCGCTTGCGACGCGCGGCGTAGATCACGGGTTCGCGAAATGCCTTGAACGGAATCGGGACCTGCAGCACGATGCGACGCTCGTCGAACTCGCATCGCGCCGCGAGATGCGGTGCGAATCGATAGCGCAGCGGCTTGATGACGACGTCGTAATCGCAACGGGGCAATCCCTCGAGCGCGCGACGGGCCTGGGCGGTGCTGTAGCCGGCGAGCTCGGACCTGATCGCCACGGGAGCAACAGGATAGGCGTTACCTAGAGATAGGAGGTGGCCTATGCCGGACACGGTGGTCGGCCTTTTCAGGACTCGAACTGAGGCCGACCGGGCGCTTGGAAAACTCAAGGAGGCCGGGTTCGGGCCCGACCAGGTCTCGGTGTCGACGCCGCATTTCCGGCGGCGTGGCCGCTACGCGATGAAGTTGGTTGTCGGCCTCGGCCTGGGCGTCGTGCTCGGGGCCATCCTGGGCGCCGTCGTCGCCGGGCTGGTGCCAGGGATACCGGCGCTGATGCCGGGCAACAAGCTTGCCGTCTTCGTGCTGGCAGCGGTGACCGGTGCGGCCACCGGCCTGGTCGCGGGCGGCTTGCTGAGCATGTCGGCCTCAGGTGATCGCGCACTGTTCTACGAGCAAGAGGTCGAGTCGGGCCGGATCCTGATCAGCGTGACGGGGCCAGGACTCGAGAGAGCGCGCGAGATCATGCGTGTCGAGGGCGCGATGGAAGCGGCGCCCGTCGAGGCGCCCCTCCCCTCCGGCCATTCGGGCCACGTCCCCACGAATGGGGAGGAGCGGCCGCGTCCGGAAAGCGGATAACGGCCGGCCCGGGTCGAACGAAGAGCCGGTTAGTTGTTCGGCTCGGCCTTGCTCATGTCCGCGTGAACGTCCTGGCCTTCGCCGCGGGCGGTGAGGTCGCCGAGTGACACGATGCCCTCGAGCTTGGAGTCGGTCATGACGACGACGCGCTTGACGTCATGCGACTTCATCATCTGGATCGCATCGTCGAGCGACTGATCGGGCCGGACCGAGGCGAGGTCGTGGCTGCAGATGTCGGCGAGCTTGGTGCTCTTGGGGTCGCTGCCGGTCGCAACCGCGCGCACAGCGATGTCGCGGTCAGTGACGATCCCGCATGGCTTGTCCTTGTCCATGACGACGACCGAGCCGATGCGCATGTCGCTCATAGCCTTCGCCGCATCAACGACTGACGAGTCCGAGCTCATCGATACCGGATTCTTGGTCATGACTTCGCGGACTGTCTTCATCGAGCACCTCCTGGCACGTAGTAATTAATGCGCTAGGAGATAAAACGCGTGGCTAGCGTGCGAGCCTCATGTGCAGACGCACGACCGTGCCGTCCGGGATGCTGCGGATCTGGACGAGGTCGCACAGTTGATTGGCGAGCCACAGGCCGCGCGACTCGCGCAATCCCGCGCCAGGTTTGGTCCGGTCGCCCAGCGGCTGCCCATAAACGCCGCGGTCGCGGACCTCGCACACGAGCGCTTGCGTGTCGCGCCACATCCGCATCATGCCGTTGCCGCCGCCGTGGAGAATGCTGTTGGTTGCAACTTCGTTGACCGCGGTCACGAGCTCGGTCGCGCGCTCTGCGCCAAGGCCAAACGCAAGAGCCTGGCGTGCAACCTCGCCGCGCAGAGAGAGCAGGTTCTCGCTGTTGAACTGGAGGACGGTGCGGAGTGCTTGCGGCTCGGCGAGCACCGCGCCGAACGAGGTCGCCGACATCTCTTGACCGCGGAACGACTCGCTCGCGAGGCTCGATCCCGACGGCTCCATGACGAACTCGTGGCTGCGACGCGCCTCGTCGATGACCGTCGGATCCAGTGCCTGTTTGTCATACGGACACAGCAGCCACCACGGTTGACCGTTTCCAAATGCCACGTTGAGTAGTGACTCGTGGCGCTGGCACTCGGCCAGTTCGTCCGCGTGCCTCTCCGCCCAGATCGGCTCGCCGATGCCGCGCAACCTCCTGCCGTCAGCCCCTTGCGCTGTGACGAAGTCCTGCCACGCCGGGATGATCCGCGCGGGGTTGGCGCCGACATCGGTCATGTCCGCCCAGCTGACGCGATCCGAATCGCGCCCGAGTGCTGCCCGCAGCAGCTCGATTCGTTCGGCCGACTCGACCACGAGCACTGGCTCGCCTGCCTCGAGGCCGCCGTGGATGAAAGGGACACACCCCGCGACGAAGCTCTCGCGCCCCGAATAGAACAGCGCTTCGTGACGAAATCTCTCGAGTGGGGCGGTCATCTTGCCTCGACCTCGCATTCGCACAGAGCCAGAGCCGGTACGTCGGTCCATCCCGTCACGCGCATCACGGTCTCGAGCTGCGGAGCCAGGCCGTGGAGAAGGAGCTGGCGCCCATCGCCCAGTTCTTGTGCCGCATCAACGAGCGCGCGAATGCCGCTGACGTCGATGAAGCTCAGGCCGCTGACATCGAGGTGCGATCGACCTGAATCCGCGAGCGTGACGCGTATGGACTGAGCCACCGCGTCGGAGTTCGAGATGTCGATCTCACCCGCAAAGCGCAGCCCGATTGGTCGTCGTGTGCGCGTGACGACCAGGTGACTGTCGGCGTAGACGGGGCCGTCCCCGCTGCTGCTGAAAAGCTCTTCCATGAAAAACCCTTCCGCGGTCCAATAAAACCCTGAACTACCCACATTCCTCACGCGTCCTAGAACGCCTCGCGGCGCCCCTAATACCGTTGCGTCAAAAATCCGCTCAGTAACGCACACGCCCCGCCCGTTAACCAGATGAGGGAGCTTGGCCAGCAATGGCCGAGCCCCTCACTGCTTTACATCGCTGTGGGCGTTTTGATCAGCCAGGCGACCAGCGCGCCCGACGCGACGCCGATCACGGCTCCGACGGCCACGTCGCTCGGGAAGTGATGCCCGAGATGGACGCGCGATGCGCCCACGCCGGCCGCGAGCGCGAAGGTGAGTGGAGCGGTTTTGGGATAGAACGCCGACAGCGCCGTCGCCGCCGCGAAGGAGGAAGCGGAATGGCCGGATGGAAATGACGCGTCGGTCGTGCGGATGCCGACGACCAGGACCTCACGCCCGACGTGCGGACGCTTGCGCCGGAACACCGGCTTGATGATCTGCTGCACGAGGTACGTAGTACCCAGCGAGGCGATCGCTGTGGCGACACCGGCGCGTCGCCCTTTGGGTCCACCGAGCCATGCGAGCGCGATTCCCGCACCGACCCAGCCCAAGCCCTCGCCAAGGTCAGACAGGATCGTCACGTAGCGGTCGCCGGCCGGGGAGTGGGGCAGTCCGTGGATCAGCGTGTACAGGCGCCGGTCGACCGTGCCTGGAAGCAAACGAGGCGGCGCGGCGCTCGGAGTTTCCACCTAGTAGGTAACGCTCGTGCCCGGTAAAGGGTGCTGCGGCGGCGTTGCGCAAGTGGGGATGGACGAACGAATCACCGGGTGGTGGGATGCGGTGCTGGCCGGCGAAACCGACGAGCCGCACCCGATTCACGGCGAGCGCGTCAAGGTCCGGCTCAAGCGCGACAGCCTCGAGCTGACTGGCATCCTCGATCACGCCAAGGATCGAGACCAGCTCGTTCGCCAGGCGCGTTCGCGAATCGGAAAGGGCATCAGAAAGGTCGACGTCGAGCGCCTCGTCGTCGCTCCGCGGTTGGAGCGGCCGGGGGTGCTGGAGCAGACGATCATCGCCGCGTATTCCGACCGCGCGACCGCCGAGCTCGCTCGCAATTTCGTCGTCGAGCACAGCCGCGTCACACCCAAGCACGAGGCGATCGTCGACCACACGAATTCCAAACAGCTGGCGAATCTGGTGCCAGACGAGTACGTCGACGACATCCGCAAGCGAATCGACCGCGGCGAGGCGGTGCTCGTGATTCGCGTCGACGAGACAGCCGCCTTCACCGTGCGCGGTCTCCTCGAAGAAGAGACTCGGTGTCACTGGACGATGGCGACGCCGCCCGAGGTCGCCGCACGTGTCTGAGGTCGTACGCTCGCGCCGCGTCGCCGCGGGCCAGTCCGCGAACGAGGCTGCCCGCGAACACCTGACGGCGCGCGACGTCCTCAAGGTCGCGGGTCCGGGCGTAATCACCGGCGGAGCCGATAACGACCCCGCCGGCATCGCGACCTACTCGGTCGTCGGCGCCACGGCTGGGTTTGCGCAGAACTGGCTTCTCTTGCTCGCGACGCCCATGTTGATCGTCGTCCAGCAGATGTCGGCGAAGGTCGCCAACGTGACCAAGACCGACCTCGCGACCGTGCTGCGCGTCAGATACGGGGCGCGCGTGGCGACCCCGGCGGTGGTGCTTCTCGTGGTGGCCAACGTGATCACGATGGGCGCCGACCTGCTGGCGATGGGGGCAGCCATTCAGCTCGTCACGGGGATCAAGTACCTCTACGTCATCGTCCCGCTCGCCGCTTTGATGGGCATCGTCACGATATTTCTCGACTACCGCCAGCTGAGCAAATGGCTGCTGTGGCTGGTCGGCGTCTTCGCGACGTACATAGTGGCCGCGTTCCTCGCGCGGCCGAACTGGCCGGACGTGCTGCGCCAGACCTTTGTGCCCCACATCGAGTTCTCTCCTGCCTATTTCCTGGCTGCGGTCGCGATGCTCGGCACCACCATCACGCCCTACCTTTTCTTCTGGCAGTCGAGCGGCGAGGTCGAGGAAAAGAGAGGCGTCCAGCGACTGACGAGGACAAACCTCGACATTGGAATCGGAATGGTGTGGTCCAACCTCACGGCGTTCTTCATCATCGTCGCGACCGGCGCCGTGCTCTACACGCGCCACGCCCAGGTGCGGACCGCGGCCGACGCGGCCCACGCTCTGGAGCCGTTCGCCGGCCACTACGCGTCGGCGCTCTTTGCGGTGGGCATCATCGGCGCGGGCCTGATCGCGATCCCGGTGCTCGCTGCCTCCTCCGCGTACGGTGTTGCCGGACTTGCGGGCTGGCGGCGCGGGTTGGGACGCCCCGCCCGCAACGCGCCGCAGTTCTACCTCGTGATCGGGATCGCGTTCCTGATCGCGATGCAGCTTGCGATCTCTTCAGTGGATCCGATCAAGGCGCTGTTCTACTCGCAGGTCCTGGATGGCCTGATCGCGCCCATTCTCGTGGTGCTCATGCTCGTGACCACGTCGAGCCGCAAGATCATGGGCGACTTCGTCAACGGCGTCGCGACGAACGTCATTGGTTGGGGCGCGGCGGCGGTGATGGTCGCGGCCGACGTTGCGCTCGTCTATCAGCTCGTCACGAACGGTTTGCCCAGCTAGGGAGGCGTCTCTAGGCGGCGAGACTCTCGGCGTTAGGCAGGATCTCGCGCTCGCAAAAGCGCATGAATCCTTCCTGGTCGGGCCCTACCTGATGGATGTAGACGTGGTCGAAACCGGCGTCCACGTACTTGCTCAGCTCTTCGAGCTGGTTTTGCGGGTCGGGACCGCAGATGACCTCTTTCTTGATCATCTCCGGCGTCACCATCTGCGCGGCCTCTTCGAGATGCGCGGTGCGCGGAAGCTCGTTCTTGAACTGGCCACGAAGCCCGGCGTTCGGCCAGTATTCG
>DASSLJ010000189.1:0-6433 GCA_035689585.1 Candidatus Dormiibacterota bacterium | reverse complement strand
GCTCGTCGAGTCGACGCCCTGGGCGTTCTGCAACATCAACATCCGGCCGTTCTACGCGGAAGGCTCCAAAACGCTTACCTTCGAGACGGCCGAGCAGCTGGGATGGAAGCTGCCCGACGAGATCATCATCCCGATCGCTTCAGGGTGTCAGTTCGTCCGCCACCGCCAGGCGGTGCGAGAGCTGATGGAGTTTGGTTTGGTGCGTGGCGACCGTGTGCCGGCTTTCACGGGTGCTCAGGCACTTGGATGCGCACCGGTGTACAACGCCTTCGTCTCCGGCGCCGAACGCGTGCTCCCGGTCAAGCCTGACACCATCGCGCGGTCGATCGCGATCGGCAATCCGTCGGACGGCGTGTACGTCAACCGGATCGCGCACGAGACCGGCGGAGTGGTCGAGGCGGTCACCGAATCGGAGATCGTGGACGCGATGCGACTGCTGGCGCGGACCGAAGGGATATTCACCGAGACGGCGGGCGGCGTCACGATCGGAGTGCTGGCCAAGCTCGCCCGTGCGGGCCGATGGCGCGGGGATGAGGTGGTCGTCGCCTACGTCACGGGCCATGGTTTGAAAACCGCGGACGTGCTGGCCTCGTCGAACGGCCACGCCCGGCGCCTGGAAATAGACCCGACGCTAAAGTCGTTTCGGGAGAAGGTAGAGGTTTAGGTTCATGCCGCAATTTCGAATTCCCGGGCCGCTCCGCCGCCTGTCCGACGGACAGGTGACGGTCGACGTCAAGGCATCAGACCTCGCGTCGGCGATCGAAGCCCTGGACGCTCGCTACCCCGGGTTTCGCGACCGCCTGCTCGACGAGAACGGCGAGCTCCGGCAGTTCGTGAACGTGTACCTGAACGACGAAGATGTGCGCCTGGGGTCGGGGCTGCGCGAGAAGGTCGAGGACAAGGACGAGATCTCGATCGTGCCCGCGGTCGCGGGAGGCCGCTAGCGAAATCCCCGGATAGGCGCGCCTATCCGGCGTTTTGGATGCCCCTTGAGCCTGATAAGCCGGCCGAACGCGACTTGGTTTTCGATTTAGACTCGCCCGGATGGCGCGCCGCCGGCTCAAGCTGATCTTCGGACCGACCCTCGTCAAGGAGCCGGTCATCTACCAGCTCGGACGCAACTTCGAGATCGTGACCAACATCCGCCGGGCCGACGTCACCAAGGACCATGGCTGGGTGCTGCTCGAAGTCTCGGGAGAGCCGGACGAGCTCGACCGCGGGGTCGAGTTCCTGGAGTCGCGCGGGGTCACGGTCGAGCCCGCCGAAGGCGACCTGGTCGAATAGCCGGCGTGGCCAACGACGTCAAAGTCGCCATCATCGGGGCGGGCCAGGCCGGCCTTGCTACCAGCTGGTACCTGAAGCAGGCGGGTGTCGAGCACGTCGTCCTCGAAGCGGGTCGGGTGGCCGAAACGTGGCGCACTCGCCGCTGGGATTCGTTCTGCCTGGTGACGCCGAATTGGAGCGTCAAGTTGCCCGGCGCCACTTACGCAGGCCCGCATCCGGATGGCTTCATGTCGCTCACGGAGTTGATCGATTACTTCCAGCGATGGGCGGACTCCTTCCACGCTCCTATCGAGAAGGCGACGGTCGATGAACTCGAGCATTACAACGGCCGGTTTCGCCTACGGACGGGAGACCGCGAGCTGCTCGCCGAAACCGTGGTCGTCGCTTCGGGTGCTTACCAGAAAGCGCACCTGCCATCCGGCGCCGGCTCCTTACCGTCGGGCGTGTTCCAGCTGCTCGCCGAGGACTACTCGAACCCGGCCTCTCTGCCAACCGGCGGCGTCCTAATCGTCGGCAGCGGCCAGACGGGATCCCAGCTCGCGGAGGAGCTTCATGAGGCAGGCCGCCAGGTATTCGTCGCGTGCGGTCGCTGCCCGTGGGCGCCGCGCAGGCTCGGAGGCAAAGACATCGTGTGGTGGGCCGTCGAGACCGGCTTCTTCGACCGCACGGTCGACGTGCTGCCGAGCCCGGCCGCCCGGTTGGTCGGCAACATCCTGACGACCGGACACGGCGGAGGCCACGACCTCCACCTCCGAACCCTTCGCGACATCGGAGTCGAGCTCCTCGGCCATTTCGAAGGTGCCGACGGGGATGTCCTTCGCTTCGCTGACGACCTCGCCGCCAGCACCGATTTCAGTGATGCGCGGCTCCGCGATCTATGGAAGTGGATCGAGAACTACTGCGCCAAAACGGGCTATCCACTGCCGGAGTTCGATTGGCCGGAGCCATTGCGAATTCCGACTCGAACGTCGATCAGTGTCGCGGGCGACGGCATCCGCACCGTGATCTGGACGAGTGGCTACCGTCCCAGTTACGGATGGGTCAAGGTTCCGGTGTTCGACGACATGGGGTGGCCCGTGACGCGAGACGGCGCATCGGACGTGCCGGGCCTCTACTTCGCAGGTGTTCACTGGATGCGGAAGATGAAGTCGGCCATTCTGTACGGTGTGGGTGAGGACGCCCAGTTGGTCGCTAATCACATCATCGAGAACCGAATATGAAGATCGCCGTCGCCATGTCAGGTGGCGTCGACTCGTCGGTCGCAGCCGCGCTGCTTCAGGCGCGGGGACATGACGTCGTCGGCGTGACGCTGCAGCAGTGGCCGCGCGACGACTCGGAGGAGGCATCGCGCCACGGCGGCTGTTGCTCGCTGTCGGCGGTCGAGGATGCGCGGCGCGTCGCGGCGCTGCTCGGCATTCCTTATTACTGCTGGAACCTCGAGCGCGAGTTCGGCGAGCGCGTGATCGAGCCATTCCACCGCGACTATCTCGAGGGACGAACACCCAACCCGTGCGTGCGGTGCAACGCCTTCGTGCGCTTCGACCTGATGCTGGCGAGGGTGCGCGAGCTCGGCTTCGACAAGCTCGCGACCGGGCACTACGCGCGGATATTGCCCGGACCCGAGCTCCATGCGGCTATCGATGACCGCAAGGATCAGTCCTACATGCTCTACCACTTGGACAAAGCCAAGCTCGAGCACATCGTGTTTCCGCTCGGCGCGATGACCAAGCACGAGGTGCGCGAGCACGCGCGCGAGTTCGGGCTGCCCGTCGCGAACAAGGCCGAGAGTCAGGAGATCTGCTTCGTGCCGCGCGGTCAGACGGCTTCGTATCTCGCACGGCGGCTGCCGGTGTCAGCGGGCGCGGTGGTCGATTCGGCCGGGCGCACCCTCGGTACCCATCAAGGCACCGCGCTGTACACGGTCGGCCAGCGGAGCGGGTTTGGTGACCTCGCCGAGCCGGGGCCGTGGTACGTGCTGCGCGTCGATGCTCGTGACAACCGGATCGTGGTCGGCCGGCGCGAAGAGCTGGCGGTCCGCGAGGTCGTGCTGACGGACGTGACGTTCGTCGACGGCGGTGTCAGTGAGCCGGTGCGGTGCCAGGCGCGTCTCCGCTACCACGCGCCCGCGATACCCGCTGTGTACACGGAGGGCCGGTTGCTGCTCGACGATCCGTTCTTGGGTGTCGCGCCGGGCCAGGCGGCCGTGATGTACGACGGAACGCGAGTGATCGGGGGCGGAACGATCACCGAATAACCGCACCGCCGTAAGCTAGGAAACCCCGTGGGTCTCCTCGCCTTGCGTCGATACCTGCCTTACCTGCGGCCGTACGTGTGGCTCGTCGCAGCCTTCGCCCTCGCGCAGCTCGGAAGCCTCGCCGCCGCCGCATCCATCCCGAAGGTGATCCAGCTGATCATCGACGGGCCGATCACACACGGCGACTTCGGCCATCTCGTCCAGGTGACGGGGCTGCTCGTGCTCATCGCCGGAGTGGAGTTCGCCTTCATCCTGGTGCGCCGCCATTTCTCCGGCATCGCGGCCTTCCACATGGAGACCGACCTTCGCAACGACTTCTACGCGCACCTGCAGAGCCTGCAGGTCTCGTTCCACGACAACTGGCAGTCCGGTCAGCTTCTATCGCGTGCGGTCGCGGACATCAACACGGTCCGGCGATTCGTCAGCTTCGGGCTGATCTGGTTCCTGCAGATCTTCGTGACGTTCGTGGTCGTCTTCCTCTTGATGCTCGAGCTCGACTGGCAGCTCGCGCTGGTCGTCGTGCTGTGCATGATCCCGATCGCGCTCGCGAGCAAGATCTTCCAGGACAAGTACAAGCTGATCGCGCGACGGCTGCAGGACCTCACCGGCGATCTGACGACGACGATCGAGGAGATGGCGACGGGCGTCCGCATCGTCAAGGCCTTCGGTCGCATGCCGGCTATGCAGCGTCGTTTCGAGAAGGAGGCGCAGACGATCCGCAAGACGACTCTCGAGGGGGTCAAGGAGCGGGCGGAGCTGTGGAGCGAGATCAACCTGCTGCCGAACCTTGCGCTGGTCGCAGTGCTGCTGCTCGGCGGCCTCAACGTAGTCCAGGGGCGGCTGACGATCGGCGGTCTCGTCGCGTTCATGAACTACGTCTTCATGCTCACTTGGCCGATGGACGCACTCGGCTGGGTGCTGTCGATGAGCGAGGAGTGCAAGACCGCGGTGCAGCGCCTGAACGAGGTGCTCGATTCGCGGCCTGAGATCTCGGACAGGCCGGACGCGAGACCGATGGAGCACAGCCGCGGCCGGCTGGAATTCCGCGGCGTCGGTTTCAGATATCCGACGTCAGACGAATGGATCCTGCGCGACCTCAACCTCGTCATCGAGCCCGGGGAGACGGTCGGCCTGGTGGGCAGGACGGGCAGCGGCAAGACGACGCTTGCGTACCTCGCGCCGCGCCTTTACGACGTGAGCGAGGGCAGCGTGCTGCTCGACGGCGTGGATGTGCGCGACATCAGGCTGCGCTCACTTCGCTCTCACATCGGCTTTGCCTTCGAGGAGCCGATCCTGTTCTCGGCGTCGGTCCACGAGAACCTTGTGATGGGCCGTCCCGTCGTTTCCGACCAAGAGCTCAAGCGCGCGATCGACGTGGCCCAGGCGCAGTTCATCTGGGACCTGCCGTGGGGTCTCGAGACACGCGTCGGTGAGCAGGGCTACACGCTGTCCGGTGGCCAGAGACAGAGACTTGCGCTCGCGCGAGCTGTGTTGGGGTCGCCGCCCGTGCTGATCCTCGACGACCCGCTGTCGTCGGTCGACGTGCACACCGAAGCGGTGATCGAGGAAGCGCTCGCGGGCGTGCTCGAGGGAGTCACCGGGCTGCTCGTCGTCCACCGGCCGTCGACGCTTGCGCTCGCCGATCGGGTGGCGCTGATCGACGGGGGAAAGATCGTCGCGACCGGGACGCATACCGAGCTCATGCACACGAACACGCTTTACCGTGCGCTTCTCTCGCAGGAGTACGAGGAGATGCTCGCGTGAGCGCGGTCCCACAGCCGGCCGATCGTTGGCGCGGCGTAGCGGCCGAAGAGGTCGACGAGTTCTCACCTTCGGTCGCCGGCCTGCTCCGGCGTCGCAGCCGACGGCTGCTCACGACGCTCGCGCGTCCCTATGCGCGGCAGATCGCGCTTGCGGTGGTGCTGATCACGATTCGCTCGGCCGCGTACCTCTCGCTGCCTTACCTCGTCGGTCTCGGCATCGACAAGGGCATCCGCCCCGGCGCGCACGGCAACCTCAACGCGCTCGTCGAGATCGTCGGCGTTCTCGTGATCGCGCTGTTCGTCAACGCCATCGCGAACTACTTCTTCCTCCGCACGTCCGGACGCATCGGCGCGGATGTGCTCTTCGATCTCCGGCGAATGCTCTTCGGGCACGTCCAGGAGCTGTCGCTGTCCTTCTACGAGCGCTACACGTCCGGCCGAATCATCTCGCGGTTGACGTCGGACATCGACGCGTTGAACGAGCTGCTGGCGACCGGACTCACCTCCGTCATTACGTCGTTGATCTCGATCGTCGCGATCTCCTTCATCCTCCTGCGCCTGGACCTACGGCTTGGGCTCGTGACGATCGTCGCGATGCCGCTCGTCCTGGCGCTGACGTACTGGTTTCGCGTGAACTCGGCGCGTTCGTACCGCGCCGTGCGGCGCGCGATCGTGCTGGTGATCGTTCACTACGTCGAGTCGCTGGGCGGCATCCGGGCGGTGCATGCGTTCCGGCGCGAGCTGCGCAACCAGGAGATCTTCGAGGACGTCAACGCGCGTTACCGCGACGCCAATATCTGGTCCAACCGCCTGATGTCGACGTACGGGCCGTCGATCAACTTCCTCGGACGTATCACCACGGCGTCGGTGCTGCTGTTCGGCGGATACCTGGTCGTTCGGGGACAGCTAACGCTCGGCGTGCTGACGGCATTCGTCCTGTATCTGCGCCAGTTCTTCGACCCGATGCAGGACCTGTCGCAGTTCTACAACGTGTTTCAGGCGGCGGGCGCGGCGCTGGAGAAGCTCGCGGGCGTCATCGAGGAGGCGCCCACGGTCCCCGAGCCGCTGTCTCCGGTCGCGCTGCCCGATGCGCACGGAGACGTCGCCCTCGAACACGTGACCTTCGCGTATC
>DASSLJ010000188.1:0-7020 GCA_035689585.1 Candidatus Dormiibacterota bacterium | reverse complement strand
CTCTCCGCCGGAGAGGCGGCCGAGCGCACGATCGGCGTAAGCCGCCGCATCGACCGCCGCCACCGCATCGTCGACGATGCGCCGCTTGTTTGCCCGCCCCGAAACGCGCAACCCCCAGCGATAACCATCGACCCAGAGGCCTACGAAATCACGGCCGTCGATGGAGAACTCGGGGTCGAACGACGAGCTCTGCGGTATGTAGCCGATCCGCGGATCGCCGGCGCGAACCGGCGCACCGAACACCGTCAGGGTTCCAGCCGCCGGAGGCAATTCACCGAGCAGCAACCTGAACAGCGTCGATTTGCCCGCGCCGTTGGGACCGACCACCGCCACGAATGACCCGCGACTGATGGAAAGGTCGCAGCCCGACCAGATGATGTGATCGCCATATCGAGCCGCGAGACCCGACGCAGTGATCACGATGACGACTCGAGCGCATTCTCGAGCGCCACCAGCTGGCCGAGCTGCCATGCCTGGAACGAAGCTGTCGCAGGTTGCAGCGTTTCCGAAATCCCGACGATCGGAATCGACTGCCGCATCGCGCCGGCCTTCAGGTTGGTCGTGACGGCGGTCGCGGTCTGAACATTGAAGACCAGCACCTTTATCGCCTTCGTCGCGATCTGGTTCTGGAACAAGACGACAGCAGCGGCCGGCGGGTCATTGCCCTCGCCCACGGCCTGCATGAACTGAGGAGGCGATATCAGGTTGAGGGTGAGGTAGTCCGCGAGGTACACGAAGCTTGACTCTGTCGCGCCGACCGGCGCTCCGGCGAATTTCTGCTTGATCGCCATGAGCCGAAGCATGTATGGCTCAAGGGCCGCGGTGAAAGCAGATCGTCGCCCCTCGAAGTACGACGAATCATTCGGATCGAGCGACTTGTATTGAGCGGTGATGGCGTCGGCGACCCTCGCCACGAAGTCCGGCTCGTACCAGAAATGCGGATCGTCGCCGGGCTTCTTTCCGAGTAGATCGGCCACGACAAGCACCTTGCGGCCCTGGTCTGGGCTGGATGCCAGCAGCTTGTTCGCCCAGCTGTCGTAGCCGGCTCCATTGAGAATCACGAGGCCGGCGTTGGCGATCGCCCGGGCGTCGTTGGCGTTGCTCTCGTATTCGTGCGGGTCGGCGTTCGGGTCTGAGACGACGCTCTGCACGGCGGCGTGCGAGCCGCCCAGCTGAGAGGCGATGTCGCCCCAGAAGTTCTCCGCCGCCACAACCTGCACGACCGAGCCTGATGAGCTGCTGGCCGTGCCGGCCGAACACGCCGCCAGCACCACGGCCGCGACCACCACGACACGCATGCGCAAGAGTATTGCACAAGTCATATGCGCAACTTGGCTGCGCAACCCTATACTGAGCGAGGATGCCGCGTCCCAGCCCGGTCACCGACGAGGTCCGGCGCCTGTTCGAGAATCACGAGCGTCACGCCTGGTCGATCGACGAAATGCACGAGGCCGTCCGGTCATCCCTCGGCTCGGCGGACTACTCCTCCGTTTTCCGCGCCGTCACCTTGCTCGAACGCCAGGGGGCCATCGACAAGATCGACCTCGGCGAAGGTCATGCTCGGTTCGAGCTGCGCGATTCGCACCACGAGCACATCCGGTGCGACAGCTGCGGCAAGGTGGAAGAGGTTCCGGTCTGCGTGCTCGACGACGCGGCGGCGCAGGTCCAGACGCTAACCGGCTATCGCGTCCGCAGTCACCAGGTCGTCTTCGGTGGTATCTGCGCGGACTGCGCCTCGCGGAGCGGCACATAGTCGGCTTCCTCGTGCACGTAGCGCCCCCCGCGCAGCGCTGAGGCAAGCGCGGCGACGAGGCTTGCGGCGATCGAAAACCCAAGCACGAGAACGAGGCCGTGCTGGAACGGACCCGAGATGAGCGATGGAAAGAACGTGCGGCCGGTCAATCGCGCCGCATCAGCGGCCGGCAGCTGTCCAAGCACCGGACCGAGCAGCGCGCCGAGTGGGTTGTAGCCGAGGAACGACGCGAACAGGTAGCTGATCGGCGGCAGATCCGCGAGCCGGTGCGCATACGCCGCAGGGACCCCGTTCGAGGTCAGCCCGCTGAACATGGCGGCCGGAACCGTCGCGTTGAGGCCGACGATCATCAGGGTGAAGAAGAGTCCGATCGACAGCGGCAGACCGACGTTCATGAACGTCACGCGGATGCCGCTCGCGACGCCGCGATGTCGCGCGGGAACCGCGTTCATGATCGCGGCGGTGTTGGGCGAGGCGAACAGCCCCATCGACACGCCGTTGAGAAAGATGATCAGCGCGAACACGGGGTAGTCGAAATTGCCCGGGATCAGCAGCAGCAGCCCAAAGGTGACGGCAGAGAGCAGCATGCCGCCCGTCGCGAACGGTCGCGCGCCGAACCGGTCAGACAGAATGCCCGAGACCGGACCTGCGACGAGGAATCCGACTGTCAGCGGAAGCATGTAGATGCCCGCCCATAACGGTGTCTGCGTGTAGTCGTAGCCGTGCAGCGGAAGCCAGATTCCCTGCAGCCAGATCACGAGCATGAACTGCAGACCACCGCGCGCCACCGAGCCCAGAAGACCGGCGACGTTTCCGAGGGTGAACGCGCGTATCTGGAAAAGCTCGAGGTGGAACATCGGATCCGGCGTGCGCGTCTCCCAGTAAGCGAAGAGCGCGAGGATGACGAGACCGCCGCCGACCATGCCGAGCACGAACGGGTTGGTCCACCCCATCGCGTTTCCGCCGTACGGCTGCAGCCCGTTGGTCACACCGATGAGCACCATCGAGAGACCGGCCGCGAACGTGATGTTGCCGATCCAGTCGATCCGCGCGCGCTGGCGAATACCGATCTCGCGCAGCTGCCAGAAACCCCAGATCGTGCCGATGATCCCGATGGGCACGTTGATGATGAAGACCCAGCGCCAGTTGATCGCCGCGAGGATCCCGCCGACGACGATGCCGAGGAATGAACCGGCCATACCGGCGATCTGGTTGATGCCAAGCGCAAACCCGCGCTGGTCGGACGGAAACGCATCGGTGAGGATCGCTGCGCCGCTGGCCATCACCATCGCACCGCCGACGGCCTGGACCATGCGCAGAACGATCAGCTCGATCGCCCCTGCGGAGCCCTGGCTCCAGACGAGCGACAGGCCGATGCCCGCGACCGTAAAGATCGCAAAGCCGATGTTGTAGATCTTTGTGCGGCCATACATGTCGCCGAGGCGACCGGCCGTCACGACAAGTACTGCCGAAACGACCATGTACCCCATCAGCAGCCAAAGCAGGTAGCTGAAGTTCGCCGGATCCAGCGGGTTGATGTGGATGCCGCGGAAGATGACGGGCATAGCGATCAGAAGGCTCGTGGCGTTCACTGTCGCGATCAGCATCCCGATCGTCGTGTTGGAGAGCGCGATCCACTTGTACGCGACTCGCGGGCGCGGGATCGGAGTGACAGCCGGCGCCGAAGCGGCCTGCTTCATTCGCGCGACTCCCGCTGCACGGCGATGTCGCGCGTGAGCTCGACCAATCGTGTGAGCGATGCCGTCAACCGGCGCCGCTCGTCCGAGGACATGGCCTCGACTGCACGGTGCACATCGCTGCCCTTGAACACCTTCACCTCGCCCAGGAGCCTTTCGCCGGCGGGCTCGAGGTGCACCTCGACCATCCTGCGGTCGTGCGTGTCACGCCGGCGACTCACGAGTCCGCGGCGCTCGAGCCGGTCGACGAGCCTGCTGATCGACGCCGCCGAAAGCCCGGCCAGCTCGCCGAGCTTGCCCGCGGTCTGCGGTCCGGAGCGCAGCTTGCGCAAGACTGATGCTTGCGTCAGGGTCAGCCGCGCGCGCTGCCAGAGCTGCGCCTGCACCGGCTCCGCGAGCGCGAGCGCGTCGAGATACGCCAGGAGCGCCGCCTTGGTTTCTAATTGATGCGTGACGGGAGCCGAGATAGTTGGCACTAGGACAACATTATACGTGAAGACAAATATTCGCCGATGATCGTGGTCTGCGGCGAGGCGCTGATCGACCGGATACGCAACGGCGCCGAGCGCGTCCTGCCGGGCGGAAGTCCGTTCAACACCGCCCGGGCCCTCGCCCGGCTCGGAGTGCCCGTGGCGTTTATGGGCCATCTCTCGACCGACGCTGGAGGCCACCAACTTGCGACGGCTCTGCAGGAGGACGGCGTCGACCCGCGATATGTAACGACAGGCTCGGAGCCGTCGACGACGGCGCTCGCTTACGTCGACGCCGGCGGTGTGCCCGACTTCCGCTTCGTGACCGACGGGACGTCGGCACCAAACCTCACACCGGCCATGGTCCCGAACGAGTTCGACGCCGATGTCGAGGCGATCGTCATCGGTTCACTGGGCCTGTTGCTCGAACCGATGGCCGACACCATCGCAGGCCTCGCGCGTCGCGAGCACGGAAAGCGCGTTCTGGTCGTCGACCCGAATGTGCGCGAGGGTCTCGACGCGGGCGCGGAGTACACGGCGCGTCTCACAGATGTCCTGAGCCTGAGCACGATCGTGAAGGCCAGCGACTACGACCTGGCGTGGGTCTATCCCGACCTCGAGTACGAGGCCGCGGCCGAGGTCGTCCTCTCGTCTGGACCCCGCCTCGTCGTCGTAACCCTCGGCGAGGACGGCGCCTACGCTGCGCACGGCGAGCTTCGGGTTCGCGTCCCCGCGCGTCCGGTGCAGGTTGTCGACACCATCGGCGCCGGTGACGCGTTTGGCGCAGCGCTGCTGTGCTGGTTGCGCGAGCACGACCGCCTCCGCTTGGAGCTGACACTCGACGAAGCCGAGCTGCGCGCAGCTCTCGACTTTGCGTGTCTGGCGGCGGCGATCGACTGCAGCCGCGGCGGCGGCGACCCTCCACACAGGACGGAGATGAACACGCCGCCGATCTAGACTGGCCCCTCAGCCGTGTTCACCGGTGCCCGATACGCGCGAGGCGGCGATGGCGTCAACATCGCCTATCAGGTCGTAGGCGATGGACCGATCGACCTCGTCCTGACCATGGGCTGGGTGTCGCACCTGGCCTATGTCTGGGAAGAGCCGTCGGTCGCACGCTTCTTTGAACGGCTCGCGTCCTTCACGCGCCTCATCCTCTATGACAAGCGGGGAACGGGCATGTCGGACCGGGTCCATCCCCTCCCCACCCTCGAGCAGCGGATGGACGACCTCCGTGCGGTGATGGACGCCGCGGGCTCGGAGCGAGCGGCGGTCTTCGGCATCTCCGAAGGCGGAGTCGTATCCGCACTGTTCGCGGCCACGTATCCCGAGCGAACGCTGGCCCTGATCATCAACGGAAGCTACCCATCTGCGCTCAGCCGGCCCGGTTACCCGTGGGGCGTCACGCGCGAGCAGTACGACAAGCGGATCGCAAACGTGCCCGCCGTCTGGGGCACCGGCTGGGGGATGGAAGGATATGCGCCGAGCCAAGTGAACAATCCGGAGGTCGCAGCGTGGTGGGCGAAGTTCACGCAGATCAGCGCGACGCCCGCCGACGCGCAGAACCTTTTGTCGATGAATTTCCAGATCGACATCCGGGATGCGCTCCCAACCATCCGGGTGCCGGCACTGATCATCCACGCGAAGGGCGACAGGGTCGCGCCCATCGAGGCTGGCCGCTATTTCGCCGAGCACATCCCCGGCGCGCGTCTGGTCGAGCTCGACTCGATCGACCACTGGGGCTACTTTCTTGACGCCGACGTGATCATCGGCGAGATCCAAGAATTTCTCACCGGAGTGCGTACGAGTCCAGCGCCCGACACCATGCTCGCGACGGTCCTGTGCACCCAGGTGACCCAGGCGGGCGCGCATGCAGTGTGGCTGGGGGGACGCCAGTGGCACGACCTCGTCGACCGGCATCACGCCGTCGTGCGTAGGGCGCTCGCTCGCTACGGCGGACGCGAGGTGGAATCAGGCGAGCAAGGGATCACGGCGATCTTCGACGGCACCGCGCGCGCGATTCGTTGTGCGATCCAGATCCGGGACGAGCTGCTCGAGCTTGGGCTGCGGATCCGGGCCGGGGTCCATGCGGGCGAATGCGAGCTGTCCGGCGGACGACCACGCGGTGTGGCGCTGCACGTGGCGTCGGGCGTCATGGCCGCGGCCCATCCAGGCGAGGTGCTGGTCTCGAGCACCGTCAAGGATCTCGTCGTCGGTTCCGGCCTGGAGTTCGCCGAGCGGGGCACGCGCGAATTCGCCGGCGTGCCTGGCACTTGGAGCCTTTTCGCCGCCGGCCCTCAAGAGCTTGCTTCAGTCGAGGTCGAGCGATCACCGGCATCCATCGGATTGAGCAAGCGCGAGAACGAGGTCGCGCAACTCCTCGCGCGCGGGCTCAGCAACCGAGAGATCGCCGATCGGCTGTTTCTGTCGGAGCGCACGGTGGACAACCACGTGCATCACATCCTGGCCAAGCTCGGGTTCGACTCACGCGTGCAGATCGCGACGTGGGTGACTCACAAATGAGTACACAAATTGAGCACACCGCTGAGCCTTCCTGCGGATGGCGGCACGCTGAACCAAACCTAGCCTGACCTGCGAAGCGACCCACCGGGTCGCGATTGCACGCAGGAGGTTGCGATGGCACGTTTCATGGTCGAGCGCACGTTTCCCGACGGCCTCGAGATTCCGATGACCGACAAGGGCGCGCAGGCATGCCTCTCGGTGGTGGGCACCAACGCCGAGCTCGGTGTGACGTGGGTCCACTCCTACGTCAGCGACGACCACCGCAAGACGTTCTGCATCTATGACGCGCCGAGCCCCGACGCGATCCGCCAGGCGGCGAAGCTCAACCAGCTTCCCGCGGACAAGATTACGCCGGTCCGCGTGCTGGACCCGTATTTCTACATGGCGACGGACGGGAGATGATGCACATGGGCTCCTTTACCTGGTTCAAGCGATCGTTGGTTGCTCTCGTGTTGGGCGGCGTGTGTGTCGTCGTCCCGGTCAATGCCTTGGCCGGCTCCCTGCCCAGTGGCGAACGTTCGCATGGCAATGTCACTATCGAGCCGGCTTACGACGACATGACGGGCGGCATCGTCTT
>DASSLJ010000187.1:0-6559 GCA_035689585.1 Candidatus Dormiibacterota bacterium | reverse complement strand
TGTTAACCGCAAGGTTCAGGGTTCGAGTCCCTGTCCCGGAGCCAAATTCGAGTTCAAAATCGAACGCTTGGTCCTCGGCTTCAGTAGACGCTCCGGACCGCTACTTTGCCCTGCCGGGGGCGGCTTACTACAACCGCACTTAGCAAACAGATGGCGAGCATCGTGTCTCATAGACCTGACTCGGACCTTGTCCAGCGAGCCCGGCGCGGCGATGGTGAGCGTTCGCTGACTTGTTGCGCCCGGAGTATCGGGCAGCCGTCCGACTTGCTGTGGCACTTCTCCACAATGTCGATGAGGCTGAGGATGCGGTGCAGGAAGCCGCGTTCAGAGCCTGGCGCAAGCTCGACCAACTCCGTGACGGATCGTCGCTAAGGCCGTGGTTTCTCGCGATTGTGGCGAACCAATGCCGCACCGTTCGGCGGGCCTCATGGTGGTCCACCCCATGCTCACGGAGACGGCGTCGGCGCCGCAATGCCAAGTCCTCCTAGCAAAGTAGCGAGACCGCCGAAGAGGACAATCCAGAACAAGAGGAAGAGGGCCCAACCGCCCAGGCTGATGTACGCCAGGATGAGGCCCGCAATTGCCAGGCCGCTACCACTCTCTCCTGTCCTCTTTATCTGGCTGCGCGCAATATGGCCACTTATGATCGCGACAAGGCTGCCGACCCCGCATGTTAAGTACGAGATGATCCCAAAGATCAGGGAGACGATCGCCAGTCCATTAGTGGCCGGCTTAAGAACCAGCAGCGGCTGTGGTTGAACCTGGGACGCAAATGCCAATGCCGGAGTGACCGGTTGCAAGGCGGAGACCTGGGGGCTCGGAAGAGGCTGTTGCTGGGTAGGGACCCAGCGCTGCCCGTCCCATTGATACTTCCCGTCAGGGGATAGTTGGGGTGCGGGCGGCTCGCTCACGACAGCCGCATTTAAGCACATCTATTTGGTACTGACCGACCGGGTCTGACCTCGCCGAAAGGGCTTCGGTAGCTCGCCGCCGGTGACGGCGAGTCCATTTCTGGACAAGGCAGGGCAGTAGCTGCTCGGGGCACGGCGCAGACGTTAGTAGCTGGGACCGTCGCGACCGGTGGCGGAAGCTGGCAAGGCTGACCCTCTACCGTGCATCGACCCTCGTTTACGACCTAAGAAGGCACAGCGAAGCGTGTCGCCGCCAGTGAAGAAACTCCATTTCCGCCCGCAAGTGTGTGGCTGCGCTGTCTGCTGCGCGCTGGCGAAGAACGCGAGTGTTGCCGGATAGTTACAGCAACGCCGGTGGCAAACCGTGGCATTTGGCGGCACTCGACGGCACCCAGCGAACTCGGGCCGCTACTTCTGAGCGGTCGGCAGCGATCTGTTAACCGCAAGGTTCAGGGTTCGAGTCCCTGTCCCGGAGCCAATTTCGAATTCGAATCGGCAGGCCGTCCTGACGTCCTCTGCGCGACTACACCAGTTCCACCTTTTGTACGCCGGTTGAGTTCTCGGCGCGACGCGTGTCATGTCGCTCGGTATCGCCTTGACTACGCCTAACGGTCGCTCATGCGGTGATAGCACTGCCCTCACCTAACGACGCACGGGTCGGGACCGTGCGCACCGGATCGAAATCGCGGCGCGCCTGCTCGACGTTGGCCGAGACTCGTTGTGGTGGCCGTCGTAATAGCGTGTCGGCGATTTCGAAGGTTACGTCGTGGCGGAAGGAGCTTCCGTAGGCTGCGGTGTAATCGTTTGACAGCGACAACCCAACTCGCCCGTCACCTGCTCGCCAGTGCAGAATGGCTGGCGATGTCCGGTTCCTCGGAATCCAGTCCGTGAGACCAGGAGTTGCCATAGCCGTAGGTGCACTGATCGTGCTCGTGATCGTGTACATGATCGGGTCCGAACGCGAAACCGCCCGGCCGGCGGCGAGATCGTCGTGAGAGTGCCACGATCGTTGCGGTCGCGTTCCCGGTCACTACGAAAGCCCATTCGCGCGGTCGAGATCGCCGGGAGATGTGACCCTCCCGGCGACCCGACATAAGACTTAAGCGACCGGTGTTCCGGCCAGGTACGCGGACTCCGAAACCACGGAGCACAGGAACACGATTCCAGTGTCGATCTCCCGAAGGTCGCCGCGTGTCTTGGCCTTGTTCAGATCGCTCAACAATGTGATGTGCCGCACGGCGGTCGTCGACGTCCACAGTTCGACGTACACGTGCCAGGCCACGTTGAAATCACCGCCGGTCCTCGCCACGCCGACCAGGTGGTCGTGTCCAGGCACCGCGCTCGGGTCGGGGTACACGCTCGGAACCTTCAGGTTCGCTAGACCCGCGATCGCGCCGCCATGGTCGGGGCAGTTGCCGGGCACGCCCATGCAGTTGAAGGTTCCCGCGGTACCGGCCGGGTATACGATGAGGTACAGCGGAGCGACCGCGCTCGGATCGACCTTCTGGATCACGTTAGTCGGTCCGAGGGGCGCCAGCTGATTTGGCGTCGACAGGAAAACGATGCTGCCGTCGGCGTCGTTGTACGCCGGCTCGACGGTCACGTTTCCATGGGCTCGTTCGCCGGTCGGTACGGACGCGGCCGCTGAACTGAGCGGGAAGAGGCATACCGCGGCGCCGCCAAGGGCGACCAGCCAGCGAGCTGTCTTGAACATCTTTCGCATCTGTCACATTCCCTCAGCGGTAGAAGTACGGGTCTAGGACGTTGACCTGCGTAATCCGGTCGACGGGCAGGGAGTTCTTGCCCGCGGTCTTTCGGATCGCTTCTGGGTTAGGCCCGTCGTAGATGCAGAAGGTCTTCTGCTTGTCTTCGGTTACGTACGAGTGGATCCAGGTGACGCCCTCGTCGGCGTTGCGGTCGACAACCGCAAGACAGGTGGCGGCCCCATCTGCGTTGATGGGAATCCTCAAGCCGTCGGTAAAGGTTCGTTCGACGAGGTATCGGGGCATCGCTAACAGCCTCCATTCGGTCATTCGCGGTCACACGATCGCGTTGAGGTCAAGCTAGGAGGCCGCTTTGGGCCGGGCATCGGGACGGATCCCCATATTGGGGCTGGCGCCCACCCATCTTGGGAAAGGCTTCATCGCAGGTGCCGTAGATGCAGCATCATCTGTCCCTGGAGGGAAGATGGCGATGAAGGCGTCGTCGACGACTGCGACTCCCCTGGAGCTATTGGAGCGTTCAGCCCAGCTCGCGGCCCTGAACGACCAGTTGGGACGGGTCAGCGCCAGCGCCGCCGGGCGCCTGTGTCTTGTCGCCGGGGAGGCGGGAGGCGGCAAGACGGCGCTGGTTCGGCGCTTCTGCGCCGAGCACCCCCGTGCGCGCGTCCTCTGGGGTGCGTGTGATCCCCTGTTCATCACAAGGCCACTGGGCCCATTCGCCGACATCGGTGAGGCCAGCGACGGTGAGCTCGGCCGTGTGGTCCGCGGCCAGGCGCGCGCGCACCAGGTGGCTGCAGAGTTCCTGGCCGAGCTTCGATCGAGCCCACCCGTGATCGCGGTGTTGGAAGATCTGCACTGGGCCGACGAGGCGACGCTCGACGTCCTGCGGCTCATCGCGCGCAGGATCGACTCCGCGCCGGGGATGGTGATCGTGACCTACCGGGACGACGAGCTCGCCCGTGACCATCCCCTGCGCATCGTTCTTGGGGAGCTGCCTCGGCATGAATTGATCACCCGGCTCAAGCTCGAGGCCCTGTCGGAGCCAGCGGTCGCTGAGCTCGCCGAACCGCTCGGCATCGATGCGGTCGAGCTGCACCGCGCGACCGCGGGCAACCCGTTCTTCGTTACCGAGGTCCTCGCCTCCCCCGGCGGTGAGATTCCGACCACGGTTCGCGATGCTGTGCTCGCTAGGGCGGCGCGTCTGACCCAGCCGGCACGAGATGTTCTCGACGCGGTCGCCGTGATGCCGCTGCAGGCTGAGCTCTGGTTGCTCGCATCGGTGGCTGGTTCGAACCTGAGCGCCATCGGCGAGTGCCTGGCCGCCGGTATCCTGGCGCGGCGCGAGGGAGCGGTCATCTTCAGGCACGATCTGGCCCGGCGTGCGATCGAGGATTCGATCCCTCCAGATCGTGCGCTCGAGCTTCACCGCAAGACTCTGGAAGCTCTCGCCGGCTCACAGCACGGCGCGTTTGAAGCCGCGCGCCTCGCGCACCACGCGGAGCGCTCGGGCGACGATGCGGCTCTATTGCGGTATGGCCGCATGGCCGGAGAGCGCGCGGCGTCCGTTGGGGCGCATCGCGAGGCGGTTAGCCAGTTGGCCCGCGCGCTGCGGGCGGCGGGTGTGGCCTCGCCGATCGAGCATGCGCATCTACTCGAGCTCTTCGCCCACGCCTCGTTACACGTCAGCCGCGTGGATCAGTCGATCGATGCCGAAGAGGAGGCGATCGAGATCTACCGGCGGCAGGGCGAGGTGGTACAGGAGGCCAACGCCCTGCGGCGCCTGTCGCGTTTCTACATATGCGGTGTGCGCTTGGCGGAGGCGCGCCAGCCGATCGTGCGAGCGGTCGAGCTTCTCGAAAACGTGCCGCTCACCCGCGAGCTCGCGCTCGTGCACGCCGGCCTTGCCATGTACTACATGAACGTAGCCGACGTCGAGAATGCCATTCGCGCCGGGCGGCGGGCGATCGAGCTTGGCGAGCGCTTGGCCGACAACGAGTCGCTTCTTCACTCGTTGAATTCGCTCGGGGTTGCCGAGATGCTCCTAGGCGACCCGCGAGGCCGCGACCGGATCCTCCGCAGCCTGGAGATGGCGGAGGAGATGGGGCTCGACGAGGATGTGGGGCGTGCGTACATGAACCTGGCAGGAGTCGCCGCCGAACAGCGCGACTACGAAGGCTTCTCTGAACTCGTCAGCCGCGGCGTGGAGTACTGCTCGCAGCATGGCCTCGAGCTGTGGCGCATGTGGTTGCTCGCCTCCGAGGCGAAGGCGCTTCTCGACCGCGGCGACTGGTCGCGCGCTGCAGAGGCGGCCAACGAAGTGCTGCATGGCGAGCGCGGACAGCTTCCTCGCATCAACGCGTTGCCAGTGCTCGGCCTGGTGCGTGCGCGTCGCGGGGATCCAGACGTGTGGTCACTTCTCGACGAGGCGAGGACAATGGCCGAACGCCAGGGCGGCGACATGTTCGTGGCGGCTGCTCGTACCGAAGCGGCCTGGCTCGAAGGTCGTTGGGACGACGCGGTCGCGGAGTCGGAAGCCGATTTCGGGACCGCGACCGCCAAGTGTTCCTGGTGGAATGTGGGCGATCTGAGCGTCTGGCGGCGGCGTGCCGGCGCCAGAGACGAAGTCCACCCCAAGCTCCCCGAGCGCTATCTCGCCGAGCTCGAGGGCGATTTCGCACGTGCGGCGTCGATATGGTCGGCGCTCGGTTGCGAGTATGACGCGGCGATGGCGCTTGCGGGTGCGGACGATCCCGAGCTCCTCCAACAGTCGCTGGCAAAGCTGCAGCGGCTCGGAGCAAGAGCGGCGGCCACAGTGGTAGCGCGCAAGCTGCGCGCACTTGGCGTCTCGAGCGTCGCGCGAGGACCGCGTCCGACGACACAGCGAAACCCCGCGATGCTCACCGACCGTGAGCTGGAGGTGCTGGAGCTCGTTGCGGCTGGGCTCCGCAACGCCGAAATCGCGAAGAGGCTGTTCCTCGCGCCAAAGACCGTCGACCACCACGTCTCAGCGATCCTGCGCAAGCTTGCGGTGGAGTCGCGAGCCGAGGCCGGCCGCACAGCCGCGAAGCTCGGCCTGGTGAGCTGACAGGTGCCCGCGCCAGACATTCTCGACACAGTGCGCGATCCGCGTCCCGGGACGTCTGTTTGACCAGCGAGTCGAATGTGGGCGTGATTCGTTCGTAATCCTTGGGTGGCTCGCCACGGAGACGAGCGCGCAACTGCGTACAGCCTGGGATGGCTCCACTCTGCAGGCCGAAGGCAAGGGGATCGTCGCCCTCCTTGATCTCGACGCGCGCCTGATACCCCTTGGTGCGCGGATCATAGGTGCAGCAGAGCTCCCGCCCGCGGGTGCCAACTACTCCCTCCAGCCGGCGAAAGGCGCGCTGTATCTCGTCGGATGCATCTCGCGCGCGCAAGAACACGTTGACCCGAATCACCGAAACAACATCGATGCTCCATAGAAGACAACACCGAGAGCGCCGATTACGATTCGTGCGCACGTTCTAACCCGCCCGGAATTCAGAGCCGCCAGGGGAGGTGGAGTTGGCCCCAAGCGGAGCCTCAGCCGTCGACAGGCGGGTTACCCGGACTCCCAAGGCAATGCTTGAGCGCATGATCGGGGTGGGCGATGCATGGTCGTTTATAGACGAGGCTGATCGCCCGTGGGCGGCGGGCAATAAGGGGTGGGCGGTCGAGTTTGACGAAGACCGAATCTAAGACGTCCACTTCAGGGCGTCGACCCGGTGGCTAATTGTGCCGAGAAGTAGCTCAAAAGGCATTCGGTGCCAGGCATTGGCCGATCTTCAGTAGCGCGGGTCGACAACTAACCTTCCTTCAACGCGGCCGCGTGCCTACGATTCGGTCCCGTGAAGGCATGTAGTCGGGTATCACTCGAGCATCCAGGCCTGCAGCTTCGAACGCCTCGAC